>NZ_JAMDLQ010000014.1:0-168311 GCF_024705715.1 Clostridium sp. LY3-2 | reverse complement strand
GTGTTTTACTTAAAGATGTGTCTAAACTTGCAGTTCAAAATGAACTTACAGGCTTCGAATTTGCTTGCGGAATCCCAATACTTCCACTTAGTTCAAATGTTAACTTGTTTACTCTAATAATAGAACTTAATACTTCTAATATGGTTTGTGCTAAATCTTCTGATTCTAAAATATCATTTTCGCCTCTTTTAACTACAACAAATTCGTCTCCACCTAGTCTTCCAACTCTTACAAAATCACTGCATATGATATTTAAAGACTTTGACACAGCACAAAGCACTTCATCTCCCTTATTATGACCTAATGTATCATTTAATCCTTTAAAGTTGTCTAAATCTATAAAGTAAATTGTATAAGGCTCTTCTTTTAAAGTTAGATCTTCTATATATTTCATGATGTTATGTCTATTTAAAACCCCTGTTAATGTATCATAATTTGCTAGATACTTCATCTCATCAGAATATTTTTTTAAATCTGTAATATCATTTAAAACTAGTACTATAGAATCATCCTCTTTATATTGAAAACTAACTTTAGCAAAGTTTCCTTCTCCTAAATAAACTTCTTCATATGTTTCTTTTTTTGATAAGTCTATATTTTTTTCAATAACTCCTAGAAGTTTCTCTATTTCACTACTTCCTTTAAAGTATTCTAATTTACCATCACTTAAATTAATCATTTTCTTTGCAGAATTATTAATTTGAATTACTTTATAGATTTTATAATCTTCTCTTTTTAAATAAATAAAGCCATTTGTCATAGTCTTTAAAAGAGCTTTATATTGCATTTTACTTGAATCTAAATTTAAAGTAACTTCTCGTATGTTATCTATCATTTTATTTATATCTACAGTAAGCCCTGTTATTTCGTCATCTTCTTTATCAATTTTTAGATGGCTGCTTTTATCTTTTGAACTTATAATATCATTAACATCTTTATTCATAGTAATAATTCTTTTAATTAAATTATTTCTAACTATTAAAAATGTTATAGCATTTATAAATAAAATTAATATTAAAAGTATTCCTATAAGCTTGCTTACTATAAGATTGCTCTTATCTACTACAGTTCTTCCCTCTGTTATAGTTAAATATATATTTCTTCCTTCTTCTAGTGTGTTTATTCCAATATAACTAATAATTCTATCTCTTAAAACTTCATTATATACAGGAACTTTTTCTCTTCCTATGTATGCTGTAGGCTTTTCTAAAGGCTCATAATTTAATTCAATCTCTGCATCTTTTCCTGAGAAATATTTTAATAAATTTAAAAATCTACTATCAACTTCTTTTATTACGATTACCTTACCTGCCTTTTGTTTATAATCTTTATCAATTTTATCAATTGATACTATGTATAACTTGTCATTAAATTTTATACTTCCGCTTAAATGTTCTTTCCCCTTGCTTAGTTCATATAAACTTTGTAAAAGCTTATCACTTACGCCACTATCTCGTACATTGTAAAATTTCTCATTATCATTTAAGAAAAATCCAGCATAAAGAATATCATTTTTATTAAACATTTCATTTAAGTTTTTAGAAATATTTTTATATACCTCTTGTTTGCTTTCTTCTTTTACGAAATATTCTATAACTACAGCTTCACTTAATTCATTTGCGACATCAGTAATATCTGCAATTCTCTTGTTGTAAAGGCTATAAATTGAAGAACTCTTAGAAACTGCTCTCTCTACTTCCCCATTTTTTAGCCCATTTAAAATCCATACTCCGCATAATAAACATATCGATAGTATTAATAAGGTTGAACCTATAAATACAAGCGAAAGCTTTTTGGCAATTTTCATTCAGTTTTTGTCCCCCTAATTTTGTATATCTATTAATCTCTAACAAAATTATTATACATTATGTAACCCTAAATTTGATAGAGTTTTCTATATTTAAACATTATGTGTACTAATTATTTATATTTACTGTCGAAGTCTGTAACAGGATATATAAATTTTCATAATATATATTGAAGACTTTATGTGCATGGAGTAATATATGGAAACATTAATAATAATACTATCACTTGTCGTAGATTCTTTTGTTACTTGCATAGGATATAGTGCTATGAATATAAAAATACCATTAAAATATATTTTTATAATAAATATAATCTCTATCCTTATATTATCTACTTCAATTTTTTCAGGTAATTATATAGAGTCCTTTTTACCTAGCTATATAACTAAAAGTTTAAGCTTTTTAATATTTTTTGTAATTGGAATTTATAAGTTGTTTGAAGGAATATTTAAAAAATTCTTTTCTAAATTTTTAAATAGGGAAAAACCTTTAACAATTAAAATATTCGATTTTAAATTTGCATTTCAAGTTTATATAGATGAAATCAAAGCTGACTTTGATAAATCAAAACAGATATCATTAAAAGAATCTATATACTTAGCTTTAGCGCTCTCTCTTGACAGCTTTGCTGTAGGCTTAGGAATTAGTTTTTTAAAGATTAACAGCTATTTCTTTATTATGCTTTGCTTTGTATTTGGAGTTATCTCTTTTGTTTTAGGAAGTTTTATTGGGAAAAAGTTTATAAATAAGTCTAATATCGACCTTTCATGGCTTGCTGGTATTTGCTTATTACTTGTAGCTTTTATGAAATTATAAAAAAAACGTATAAGAGAAATCTCTTATACGTTTTTTTATACTTCAAGTTGTTCTATTTGAACTAGATATTTAGAACAATTTGCGCAAACTATAATAGTAACTATATAACTATTATCAACTTCGCCCATTATTTCCATTCTGTTATATGTTTTGTTTTCATATTCTTTTGAGATTGTGCTTATTACGTAATTTGAATCTTTAGAGTAAACATAAAAATAATATTCTAAATATTCGCTTTCTTTTTTGCTATCTTTAAAGTTAGAGTTACACTCTTCACAAGGAGTACTATAATAAGCTTTATCAAAATCAACATCAGAAGATTCGTTTAAAAGATTTATAATCTCTTCTATCTCTAATCCTTTTAAGGGATTTTCTTCATCATTTATTACATCAAGGAGATTTTCTTCATCTAATATAAATTCTTTTCCATTATAATTAAACTTATAGTTCATCATTATTCCTCTTTTCTATAGATTTATATTCATTATATCATAGTACCTAGAATTTTCTATGCTTACCAATTAAACTATTATAGTATATCTTATAAATATCTTCATACTCTACAATTTCAGGGTGATTTTTTAATCGTCTCTTATCTTCTAATACTTTTTTAGAGTATTCTGTAAGTTCGTCTTCTGAAACTATAATATTATTAAGTGTTAGTCTTATTATTACCTTTTGAAGATCTTTTAAACTTGTAAACCCTAAAATATTTATTATGTTTCTAACCTTTTTAGCCTCTTTAAAGCTTTCCAAATACCCTGGGTAAAGACAAGCTGTTGCAACTCCATGCGGAAGTCCTTTATAGTAAGTTAAAGGGTACCCCATGCAGTGTGGCATAGTTGTTCCATTAATTGAAATCAAAACTCCACCTATAGTAGAAACTTCTGATAACTTTTCAAGTTCAAAGTCATTAAGTTTACCTTTACTTACACCCTCTAAACATTCACTAAACATTTTAAGGCCTTTTATAGCTAGTGCATCTGTTTCCTTTGTTGCATTCGAATTTAAATACCCTTCTACTAAATGAGTAAATGCGTCAAGTGCTGTATTTTTACGTAAGTTTTCATCTAAACTCTTAGTATATCTCCAATCTATAAAAGAAAAGTCAGGAAAGATTTCTCTTTTTATTTTTCTTTTATTTTCCCTTTTATGGTCCGTTAATATAGAATACCCTGTAACTTCGCTTCCAGTCCCAGAAGTTGTAGGAATTGCAACTAGCGGAAGGTTACTTAGATTTCCGTCTTTAAAAAGAATTCTAGAATCTTCTGTTTTTTGAGTTAACATTACAGATATAGCTTTAGAGGCATCAATAGCTGACCCTCCGCCTATACCTATAACAAAGTCAACATTGTATTTTTTCCCAAACTTAGCACCAGCTTCTACTATATCTAAACTTGGATTTTCTATAACTTTATCAAAAATATAATATTCTATTTCACATAAATCTAAAGCAGTTAATAAATCTCCTAATGACCCATTTAACTTAGTTGATTTATTTCCTGTAACAATTAAAGAAACCTTACCGAATTCCTTAAATATATTATAATTGCTATCTATAACATTTTCCCCTCTATAAATTTCTGTCGGCACATTTAATGTATACTTCATATAATTCCCCCAATCTTTACATAACTTTTGTATAAAATATTTAGCCTTTATATAATAGTATTTGATAAAAATTCACATTATGATAAAATTACAATATATTTATCCACTTTATTTAATGGGGAGTGAAAACTTTGAATCAACTTAATTCTCAATATCTAATTGACATAATTGAATCTTTAGATGATGGTGTAATAACAATTTCTAAAAATCTAAACATAAATTTCTACAATAACAAAGCCCTTTATTTTTTAGGTGCAAAAAGCTGCATCCTTTATAAAAGCATTTTTGATTTCTTTCCAAACCTTAAAAATACTTTAAGTAGTTTTAAAGGTACAAGTATTCAAAGTGTTCTTCTTTCTTCTAAAACTATAAACTTTAATTGTGATATACGTAAAATATATAGTTCATCAAATGAGGACTTAGGCTTTATTTTAGTTTTTAGAGAGCTAAAAACAGTAAATAGGTTTATATCAAACGATGCTGTATATAAATTTCATAATATAATCGGAGAAAGTGAAGCTTTAAAATCTGTAATAAATCTTGCCAAAGAAGTAAGTATAAGCCCATCTACTATACTTATTTCTGGTGAAAGTGGTTCTGGAAAAGAACTCTTAGCACAATCTATACATAACGAAAGCCTTAGAAAAAATGAACCATTTATAGCTCTAAACTGTGGTGCTATTCCAAAATCTTTAATAGAATCAGAACTTTTTGGCTACGAAGATGGAACATTTACAGGGGCTAAGCGAGGCGGGAAACCTGGAAAGTTTGAACTAGCAAATGGTGGAACAATTTTTTTAGATGAAATAGGCGAAATGCCTCTAGAGATGCAAGTTCATTTACTTAGAGTTCTTCAAGAAGGAACTATAACTAGAATAGGCGGAAAATCCCCTATTAATGTAAATGTAAGAGTAATAGCTGCAACTAACAAAAATCTAAAAGAAGAAATTAAAAACGGTCGATTTAGAGAAGATCTATTCTATAGGTTAAATGTTATACCTTTAAAAGTTCCTCCTCTTAAAGATAGATTAGGTGATGTTCCGATTTTAATAGATTACTTTTTAGAAGATAAATGTAAAAAGTTAAATAAACCTATACCCCCTATTTCTCAGAGGTTATTTAAAAAGATGATCTCTTATTGCTGGCCTGGTAATATAAGAGAACTTGAAAACTGCGTTGAAAATATAGTTAATTTAAATGGTGAAACTAGTTATGAGATGAATTTTGATGAGTGTACTTGCTTAGATTTTGATAATTTAGGAAATCCAATTGAACATAATTGCGATGATATTTCTTGTTCCATTTGTAATCCTAAAGACGTAAAAGAATGCAAAGAGCCTTTAAAATCTTTATTAGAACTTGAAAAATTAGAAATCAAAAAAACTTTACAGTTTTTTGATGGTAATATGACAAAAGCTTCTGAAAGCTTAGGTATCAGTAGAAATGCACTTTATAACAAAATTAAACGTTATAATATTAAAAAGTGATATGGAAAAATCCATATCATTTTTTAATTATTTTATAAGCTAGATTTCCGAAGATCTTATAAATAAAATTAACTTTACTCTCATCGTAATAGACTCTATTATTTTCTAAATAAAATTTTTCATCAGCTTCCATACCTTCTGATTTATCCATTCCCCTCCAAAAGTTATACAGCATAACCTGCTTAAAAGATGCGTTTTTAATATTCTTATTTTCTATGATAGATTTAAATTTTTCACTTTGTTTATCTATGAGTTTTAGATTTTTATCATTTAAAGTAGATGCTCTATATGCTATAGGTAAAGTTATAACTTCTGTTATTCCGTGGTATTTTAAAACATCTCTTAAGTAATTTGCAGAATTTTTATGCCCAGCGCCTGCTGTAGTTGTAATAACTAAAGCTTTTTTTCCTATAAATTTAGGCCTATGAAAATTAAAAGATAAATGGTCTATAAAATTTTTCATAAGACCTGATATTTGCATAGAATAAACAGGAGATGTAAAAATCAAAACTTCTGCTTCGTTAATTTTTTTTATAAGGCTTTCCATATTATTTCTATGAGGACATCTATCTTCCCCTTTTAAAATACAATTAAAACACCCTATACAAAGCGGTATATTTTCTTTTCTAAGTTCAATTATTTCAATATCTAAATTTTCTATATCCTTTAATTTTAAAATTACTTTTTCTAAAACATCATAAGTATTTCCTCTTCTTGGACTTCCATGTATAACTAGACACCTCATAATTTAGCCCCCCAAAATTTTAATACTTTAATTATATATTATTATTTATTATTTTAAAAACAAAAATAACCTATCTTTTTATAGATAGGTTATTAATATTAATTATTTATTGTGCTTTTCAAATTTAGCTTTTGTAGCTAATCTGTTTTTCCACATTTCTTCTTCGTTTTTGTAGCCTCTTTTTTTCTTGTCTTTTTTCATATGAGTAGGTCCATACATTAGGTCTAAAATATGCATAGCATCCATACCTGAAGCTTCCATAGTTCCTCTACACGAACCACAATAAGTTACAACAGAATCTGAATTAAAATCATTTTTTCTTCTGTTGTATAATTTTTCATATAATGGTGGGTTTGCGCTACAAGCCATTCCTCCAACACCACAACATCTAGTATTTTTACCGTTATGTTCTATCTCCGACCACTTATATCCCATTTCATCTAACATCCACCTTACACTCTCATGATGAGATATAACATCTCTAGTTACGCAAGAATCATGAATATTTAATACTATATCAGAATTAACTCCTTTATCCTTAGCTTCTTTTGGCATTCCTATTTCATTTTTTATTAAATCCCAGTAAGATATAACCTTTTGATTTTTAGCTGTATCACTATAAACCTGATAACATGAAGGGCAAACTGTTACTATAACTTCTGCGCCCATCTCATCAAATACATCTATAACTTTTTTATTTATATCTAAGTATCTTCTCTTTTCTCCAACTAAAAGTGAAACTTTACCACAGCACTGAAGCACTGCCCCTACGTTTTCTTCACCTAAAGTTTCTTTTAAGTGATTTAATACTGCATCACTTCCTTCCGGAGTATATGCTGGAACTGTACATCCTGGAACGTAAACGTACTTAGTCTTTTTAGCCTCTCCATGATTAGCTTTAACTGCAATTGAATATTCTTTACTAGATTCTTTTTCTTGCTGATTTGCACAGAACTCTAATTCCTTTATAATTGCTTGTCCTTTATTTTTTTCTGCAAAATCTTCTTTCATAGCTATGAAATTATCTTTTATATTAAAACTGTTTGGACAAACTATAGTGCACTGACTACATTGATTACAAGAATATGCAATCATTTTATCCATATTTTCATAGCCTTTTTCTAGATATTCACTAAATAATTTCTTTGGACAATCTGTATATTCTCTAAGCATTAAACATTCTTTCATGCAAAGCTTACATTCACATTGTCTACATCTATTTGATTCTCTTAAAGCTTCTTCTTTAGTATATCCTAAAGAAACTTCATCAAATGAAGTTACTCTTATCTTTGGGTCAAGTTCTGCCATATCTTCTCTTAAGCCTGCAATTTTGCTCCAATCAGTTGGCATATCTAATTTAGTTTGGAAACTCCAAGTATCTTCTATTTTTCTTCCTTCTGTTAATGACTCTTTATTTAAAAACCTCCTAACTGATTCCGCTGCTCTTCTTCCTGTTGCCATAGCTTGAATAACTATAACTGATTGTCCTGAAGCATCTCCTGCAAAGAATACTTTATTATTTTTTTCTGATTGTAATGTTTGAGAATCACAAATAAAAGCTGTATTTCTAGCTTGTTCTAATTTCCCTTTTGCAAAGCTTGAATCAACTCCTTGACCTATAGCAAAGACTATTGTATCTACTTCTAACTCTGTAGTTTTATTCTCATCGAATGTTGGTGAAAACATTCCTTCTTCGTTAAACATACTTAAACATTTCTTTAAAATAACTTTAGAAACTCTATTATTTTCATCTACTATAATTTCTTTTATAGCTTTAGCATGGTTAAATATAACACCTTCCGCTATAGCACCTTTAATTTCGTGATTAGAAGAGGCCATTTTATCAAAACTCTCTTCTAAGCATATTGAGTAAACTTCTTCTACATTTTCTAATCTTTTTGAAACTCTACAGCAGTCCATAGCAACGTCTCCGCCACCTACAACTAAAACTTTTTTACCTGCATTTTCTACATTTCTAGTTAATGCGGCTTCTTTTAAGTAATCTGCTGCACTAAATACTCCCTTAGAATCAAAGTTAGCTAAACCTTTATCTACTCTTCCTTCATGTTTACCAACTGCAACAATTATACTATGGAATTCTTTTTCTAATTCTTCGAATTTAATATCTTTTCCTATTTCACAGTTAAGTTTAAATTCTACACCTAATTTATCTAAATAACTTATTTCTTTTTCTAATATATTTCTTGGAAGTCTATATTCTGGAATACCAACTGCCATCATCCCGCCTCTTACAGGAAGCTTTTCAAATACAGTTACACTAAAGCCTTCTCTTATAAGGTCTAGTGATGCTTGTAGTCCTGAAGGACCAGCCCCTATTATAGCAACTCTTTTTCCATTTGAAGGTTTTATATTTAAATCCCAATTTTCTTCTTTATCAAAATTATCAGCTGCATATCTTTTTAATGAAGCTATAGCCATAGGACTCTTTCCTTCGTTCCATTTACACTCTTTTTCACAAGGGTGAGCACAAATTCTACCTAGGCTTCCTGGAATAAAAAGCTTTTCCCTTATTACCTTTATAGCTTCTAATCCCTTATCTTCTTTTATTAATCTTATATATTTTTTAACGTCAGTATGCATAGGACAAGTTGCAACGCAGGCTGCATCTGAATCTCCCATACAGTTATCAACTATATTTTTCATATTATCTATTATTTCTTTTTTTAACATAAATCAAACTCCTAAAATTAACTAAATAGCTCTATATAAATAAGAATCATAAACTCCTATAGAATTTTTTTTTATAAATTACATAATATTTTCACTATCTAAAGTTTCTGTATTCTTTTTACCAAAGTTTTTTGGATCTATTGCAAAAATAAATACTCCAAGTACAATTACAACTCCCCATAAAACTAAACTTCCAGTTATTTTATTTCCAAATAAAACTGCACTAAATATTATTACCCATAAAGCGGCTGTACTATTTAAAGCAGTTCCCATAGCAGCACCGATTAAATCAACTGCTTTATACCATGAAAGATAAGTTATAGCACCAAGTATAGCTATTCCTGCATAATTAAATACCATTCCTGACTTTACTATATATCCTGCTAATGGATATCCTCCGATTACAGGTAACACTATAATTGCATAAGCTAATGTAGAAACTAAGTATCTTAAACATAAAAATTGCTGAGGAGAAGCTTCTACGTCATCTTCACCCTTTATATGTTTCATAGCAAATCCTATAATAACGCCTTCAAGAGCCCAGCCAAAAACAGCAACAATTGCAAACATTATTCCCATGAAAAATGTTTCAGGAACATCACCTGATGGATTAAATCCAAGCATAAATGACCCTAATAAACTTACACAAATACCAAGCATAGCTCTAATAGATAATTTTTCTTTTAATATAAAATAAGAAAGTATAGCACCTACTCCAGGATAAATTACTGAAATACTTGAAGCGTATGGCGCCGTTGCGTATTTAATACTTAAAAGATAAGCACTCATACCAATTGGTGAACCTACTAAAGCCGCAATAGCTGCAGCTCTTCCCTTTTTAGTCTTAAATAAAAGATAAAATACATGCTTTAACTGTTTACTAAACAATAAAACTAAAGCAACCCAAACAAAGCAAAATCCTTCGTGGAAAAATGCTGTAACTAATGGTGAAAATTCAAAAGCAGTGCTTTGAACTCCTTGTGAGGCCGCAAAACTAAAATCATTAAAAATCTTATCTAAACCAACTCTTCCCATTAAAACACCGTCAAGCCCCCAAGCTAGACCTACTAAAATACCAAACATCAAACCTTTTTTAAACTTTTTGTTATCCATAATAATTTCCCTTCTTTTGTATTATTCATTTTAAATATGTTTATAAATTTTCTTACTCATATTTTATAGCAAGTTCCATGCCAACCTTATTTTTGACCACTTTGTTAATTTTCTATCTATTTCTTTTAGATATATGTAATTATTAATTACAGTTAATCTTATACAAATTGTAATTATTGATTACAGTGTAATTATTAATTACACTATTTTATTTTTATCTGATTATATTAATTTAATTAATATCTCCTAATTTTTTCTTTATCATTTCAAATAGTTATATATTTAACATTATTTTCAAAAAAAGATAGCCAAAAATTTGGCTATCTCTTTGCTTTTTCTACCTTTAAAGTTTTTCCTTTAATCTTTTTATTTTTTAATTCATTTAAAACTATTTGACCTTTACCATTTAAAATATCAACATAAGAACCAGAATCATTTATTTCGATAACTCCAACATCATCTGATGTAATCCCTCCAATACTTAAAACAGTACCAACTATATCTATCTTTCTTATCTTTTTCTTTTTTCCACCATTTAGATAAATCTTCATAACTTTAGATTTAGCTTTTTCTCTTTTAATAGTTTTTAATGGTTTTGATTTTAAAACTTCTATATTAGCTTTATTTATAGGTAAATTATCTAAATCATCTGAGTAATTATCTATATTAAACCCTATATATTCTTCAATTCTGTCTAAATACTTATCTTCAAAAGGAGTTACAAAAGTAATAGATTTTCCTTTATTGCCGTTTCTCCCTGTTCTACCGATTCTATGAACATAAGCTTCTTTTTCTACTGGGATATCAACATTTATAACGTGTGATATATCCTCAACATCAATCCCTCTAGAAACTATATCAGTAGCTACTAAAATTCTATAATCTCCATCTTTAAAACTATTCATTTTTCTATTTCTATCTTTTTGTAAATTATCTCCGTGAATAAAATCTACAGAGTATCCTAATGCTTTTAAATAATCATAAACTTTAGCTACATTATCTTTAGTCCTACAAAAAACTACAGCTCTTTTAGGTCCTTCATTAAGTAATATATTATTTAAAGTTTGAAGTTTTAAATTCCCTTCTACTTTAACTAAGCTATGGCTTATATCTTCGTTTGATACTGATGCACCTTTAATATCTATAAGTATAGGTCTATCCATATATTCTTCGCTAAGTTTTTTGATTTCATCTTTAAATGTTGCTGAAAAAATCATAGTTACTTTTCTTTTAGAAATCCTTCTAAAAACACCTGAGATTTGACTTATAAAGCCCATATTAAACATTTCATCCGCTTCATCTATAACTAAATATTTTATGTTACTCCCCTTTAAAGTCCCTCTATCTAAGTGGTCTAAAACCCTTCCTGGAGTTCCGACTACTATTTGGCATTTATCTTTTAAACTCTTTTCTTGATCTTTAAAAGATTCTTTTCCAATTAAACTTACAACTTTAATTTTTTTATGTCTACCTATATTAGATAATTCTTCTTTTATTTGAATTGCAAGTTCACGAGTAGGGGCAAGGATTAAAGTTTTAGGAGTTTCTTCTAAAAACTCTGATCTTTCTATTAAAGGAATTCCAAAAGCTAAAGTTTTTCCGCTTCCTGTTTTTGCTTTAACTATTAAATCTTTATTTAATAGAGCTTCACCTATAACCTTATCTTGAACTTCTGTAGGCTTTAAAAACCCTAATTCATCTAATGATTTTATTATTTTTTCATTTATTTTAAATTTTATAAATTCGTTTTTCATATATATCTCCATCTTTACGTTATACTTTCTTTTGCTAGTATAACATAAAGATTTAGATAATATTATTTATTTGCAATTCTTTTTATCTTATTTATTGGTAATAAAAATAAAACTATAAGAGTTATTACACTTTCAACTCCCATACTTGAACCATTATAAATAATAGAATATAAAAGTACATTCATTCCCTTTGGTGCAAAATTTCCGAAAAATACTACACCTGAAATAATGCAAGTAACTAAACTTAAAAACATAGCTAGTCCACTTCCTAAAATGTACTTATACTTCTTATCACTTCCAAAGATACCTGAAAGTCCTAAAACCATATTTGATAAAATATAATCTAATAAAATTTGAACAGGGTGAACTACAAACCCACCAATTAAAAGTTCTAATATTCCAACTATAAGCCCTGATGTCATCCCTACCCTAGCTCCATAAATTATAGATAATAATAAAATGGGAAGCATTGAAAGAAGGGTGATTCCTCCTCCTTGAGGATACTTTATAAATTGTATAGTATGCAGTATAAATGATGCAGCGCTCATAACTCCAATTATTACAAGTTCTCTAGTTTTTAACCGCTTATTTTTAAGTTCTCTTATATAAAAGATAAATACTATTATTGTAAAAATTACTATTAAGCTATTTATAATCATTTATATCCCCTACTTAATTTTATATGCCATATCCCAAAAATTCATTTCGTGCATACATGACATTATAAATATTTTCTTTAGTTTTTCTTTTTTATCATCACTTAAATCTTTGCATTTTTCATCTACATAATCTAACCACTCTCTTGTAAATTCATCATAAGATTCATCACAGTAGATATCTATCCAAGGTTTATAAAAGTTATTTTCTAATGTATCTTTATATTTATCTCTTAAAGCTACTCCTATATAGTTATAGCTCCAAGTACAAGGAAGCACAGCTAAAGCTATATCTAAAATATCACCTGTAAGTGCAGTTCCTAACATAAAATTTGTATAGCTTGAATTGATTATATTTATCTCCATATTTTCTACTTCTTTTGGAGTAAACCCAAAGTCTTTTAAATATTTTATATGAGTTGCTGTTTCGTCTTCCATAGTACCTTCAACTGATTTATAATAAAATCTCATCTCATCCATAGTATCTGCTTTAGTTACTCCAATACAAAAAACCTTTGCATAATCTTTAAGATATAAATAATCTTGAATTAGATAATCTCTAAACTTTTCTTTATCTAAAGTTCCCTTTCCCATTTCGTCTACAAAGGGATGCTCTACATATTTATCAAATATCCCTTTTGCTTCTTTAAATAATTCATCAGTAAATTTTTTCATAAATTTTCTCCTCCTAAAAAAAGCTAGCCCTAAAACCTAATAGGACTAGCTAAATTTATGATATATGAAAAAAACAAAGGCTTTCTTTAAATAAAGAAAGCCTAAAAAAATCATAATTAAATTAATTAAAAGCTTCCCTCCGTTGGCATTATCCATATCAGGTAAAAGGGTCAGTAATTTTAAATTACCTCTCAGCCAATATTATTAGCTCCCCTAGCGTATTTATTTTATTTATTTCTAAAAACAGTATACACTAAACAAATATGATTGTCTATTTAATGTGGTCAGTTGACCTTTCTAAAATTCCAGTTAAAAATGCTAAAACTACTCCGTAATTAGTTATAGGAACATTTTTTTCTTTGCAATAGTTTATTCTGTTTATTACAGTTTTTCTATTAATCATACAAGCACCACAGTGAATTACTAAATCATACTTTTCTATATCTTCTGGAAAATCATTTCCCATTCTGTGAACTATCTCTAAATTTCCTCCCACATATTTTCTTAAAAGGTTTGGAATTTTAACCATACCTATATCTTCGTGAGATACGTTATGAGTGCAGCTCTCAGAAATTAAAACCTTAGAATTTTCTTTTAAGTTTCTTATAGCATTCACTCCATCTATAAACACATTCAAATCACCTTTTTGTCTAGCAAAAAGAATTGAAAAAGAAGTTAGTCTTATATCTTCTTTAACTATTTTACTTACCTCTTTAAAAGCTTGTGAGTCAGTTACTACTAAGTCTACATCTTTAATATCTTCAAGTGCAGATTCAAGTTCAGTATCTCGAACTACATAGCTCTTTATACCGTTATCTAAGCAATCTCTTATAAGTTGAACTTGTGGAAGAATAAGCCTTCCTTTAGGTGCTTCTGAATCTATTGGAACTACTAAAATCACTTTTCCACCATAAGGGACTAAATCTCCAATTAAGCTTTTATCTTCCTCTTCTTCTTCTATTAAATCACCTATAAGTTTTCTAAGGTCTTCTATACCTTCACCTGTTACTGTAGATGTACAGATTGAGTTTTTATTTTTACCTTTTAAGCTTCTAACAATTTCAGTATTTGCTATTTCTGATTTATTTAAAGCTACTATAAATGGAATGTTAAACTTTTTAGCTTCGCTTCTCCATCTATAAAAACTATCTAAATCCGGGCTACTTCCGTCTAAAACAAAAACTGCAACGTCTGTATTTCTTAAAACTTCCATAGTTTTTTTCTTTCGTAAATCCCCAAGCTTTGATGTATCTTCAAGTCCAGCTGTATCAATTAAAAGTATAGGACCGACTCCTATAAGTTCCATAGCTTTTTTAACTGGGTCTGTTGTAGTTCCCATAACGTCTGAAACTAATGATACGTCTTGGTTTAATATACAATTCATAAGTGAAGATTTTCCGCTATTTGTGTTACCGAAAATAGCAACGTGTTTTCTATTTGCATTTGGTGTACTGTTCATACTATCATCTCCTATTTATAAGAAAAGATCTCTTTCACCCTTTTGTAATCTTTCTATATTGTTTTCTACTATTTTTTTAGTCTTTGGGTCTTTAAGTTCTGAAGCTACTTTTTTTGCAGAGTTTATAGCTTTTTCTTTAAACGCTTCATCACCATAATCTAAGGCATATTCTACTAAAGTTGTTATAGCGTTAGGTTCACAAACCTTTTGAATTTCACCTGATTTTGCTAAAGTCATGAATCTATCTCCAGTTCTTCCAGTTCTATAGCAAGCTGTGCAGTAACTTGGGATATATCCATCGTCTAAAAGCCAATTAATAACTTCAAGAGGACTTCTTTCATCAGATGTTTCGAATTGTTTGTCGTCTTTTCCGTTTTCTTCTCTATCTTTATAACCACCTACACCTGTGCTTGAACCTGCTGATACTTGTGAAACTCCGTATCTTAATACTTCCTTTCTCATCTCTTTAGTTTCTCTAGTTGAAAGTATTAAGCCAGTAAATGGAACTGCTATTCTAAGTACTGCAACTACCCTTTTAAATTGTTCGTCTGTTAAAAGATTTGGGAAGTTTTCCATTGTAACTCCGTTTGCTTTTCTAAGCCTTGGAACTGATATAGTGTGAAAACCTACTCCAAACTTTTCTTCTAAATGAGCGTTATGCATCATTAAGCCTAAAACTTCGAATTTGTAATTAGCTAGACCAAATAAAGCTCCTCCACCAACATCGTCAATTCCAGCTTCCATAGCTCTATCAAATGCAGTTAAATGATATTCGTAGTTACTTTTAAGTGATTTAGGATGCATATACTCGTAAACATCTTTATTGTAAGTTTCTTGGAAAAGTATATAAGTTCCTATTCCTTTTTCTTTTAGCATTTTATATTCTTCTACAGTTGTTGCTGCAATATTCACATTAACTCTTCTTATTTCACCATTTTCATTTTGAGTTTTATAAATTGTATCTAAGCAATCTAAAACATACTCTATAGGTGCATTAACTGGGTCTTCTCCAAGTTCTAAAGCTAATCTTTTATGTCCCATTTTTTCTAAAATCTTAACTTCTTCTTTTACTTCCTCCATAGTTAGTTTTCTTCTTTTAAATTCATTACATCTTTGATAACCGCAGTAAACACAATTATTTACGCAATAATCACTTACATAAAGAGGAGCAAACATAACTATTCTTTTTCCGTATATGCTTTCTTTTATTTCACCTGCTAAAGTGTAGATCTCTTTAACTACACCCTCGTCTTCTGTTGATAGAAGGATTGCTATATCTTTATAGCTTAATTTTTCTTTTCTTTTTGCTTTTTCTATTACTTTTCTTGCTTCATCTACCTTTGGATTTTTTGTTTCATCTATAATACTATTAATTAATTTATGGTCTATAAACATATTATAACTCCTCCTATTTTTTAAAAACTAAATTTGTCTTAATATTCTTCTTGTGTTCATTTAAATTTTCATATTGTTTACCATCTTCTGTAGTTAACCACTTAACGTTGTCCCCTCTGTTTTCTTCTATTTCAAAACCTATGCTATTCATTCTTCTTTCTATACATCCTCTACACTCAGCAGCTTCGTCTCCTGTACAGATTTTACCGTCATAAAGAGCATATTTATCTCTAACGTCTGTTGGAGATAGATTTGGCATAACTACGTTTGCACCTGCTTTAATTCCCTTTTCTCTACCTAAAGGGTCAATACTTCCAAGGGCAGTAGTAGCTGGTAGTAAAACATCTGGTAAAAGCAATCTAACTAGTGCAAGTATTATTACAGTCTTTTCTAAGCTTCCGCCCTCTTCATCTTTTAAAGGAGTTTGATTTTGTGGAATAAAAGGACCTATTCCACACATATGAGGTTTGAATTCTTTTACAAATCTTAAATCATTAACTAAATCCTTATTAGTTTGATTTGGAAGCCCTATCATAAATCCAGCCCCAACTTGATAACCTATATCTTTTAAATCATTTAAGCATCTTCTTCTGTTTTCCATAATTTCTCCAGGATGCAAACTATCATATAACTCTTTAGTTGCAGTTTCGTGTCTTAAAAGATATCTATCTGCACCGGCTTCATACATCTTTTTATAAGATTCATAGCTTCTTTCTCCTAAAGATAATGTTATTGCATTAGATGGAAATCTTTTCTTTATTTCTTTAATTATCTCTATCATTCTTTCGTCTGTAAAATAATCATCTTCTCCACCTTGAAGGACATAAGTCTTATATCCTAGTCTATCTCCAAGTTCTACGCATTCCATTATTTGATCAAATGTAAGTCTATACCTATCAGCCTCTTTATTACTTCTTCTTATTCCGCAATACATACAATCTTTTTTGCAAAAGTTTGTAAATTCTATTAAGCCTCTCATATATACTTTATTATCGTAATTTTTAAGCCTTACATCATTTGCTTTACTAAATAAATATTCTTCGTCTTCTTTAGATAAATTATCTAAAATAAATAAAAGCTCCTCATCTGTAGCATTTTCAGTTTTATATAATTTATCTATTATTTCTCTTACTATCATAATATAATCCTTTCTAGAACTCTTTTTTTGCAATAGCAGTTTTTACAGTTACCCCTCTTATGTTCCCAAGCTTCCCAGTTAAACTGTTTATATCATTTAATTCACCTATTACAGTTAAAGAAACTACTGATATTCCTTCTTCAAAAGGTATACCCATCCTTCCCCTTATACTTCCTCTAAAGTCAGAAACTATCTTATTAAAATCTTCTTGGCATTCTTTAGGGTTTTCTAAAATTGCACTTATTACAGCTATTTTTTTCATATAAAAAAATCCTCCTAAACAAAATAAAAAAAGCCAAAATTCCTTCTAAGCTTTAAAGGAATTTTGACTAAAAAATTCTATACTAAATAAAGGGTTAAAACTTTAATTTTTCCCTTAAGTATTATTTCTTCCCTTCTAGATTAGATTTCTCTTTTCTGTTAGAATTTTATAAATTTTCACTTTTATTAAGAATTCTCTATATAAAAATGAATTATTAATTATTATATACCTAGTTTTACAAAAATACTATCTATAAGTTGTTTTTTCTTTTCACTTAGATATTCTCCATAGTAGTTTGTGTTTTCGTTTAAATCTTCAACATTTACTAATAGGAATCTATCAAATTCCCACTTATACTTTTCTTATACTTCTTTACTAATCTCTCTAAAATCTTCTAAAGAATTAGTCTTTTTAAAGTTTCTTATTTTGCTTTCAAGTTCAGTATTATACTTTTTAATTTTTTCTACTATTCTAGATATTATCTTGAATTTATTTTTTAAGAAATATTTTTCAAAATCTATTTTTATTTTATATAATTCTTCTATAGTATATTCTTTATTTAAAACTAAAATGTTTGCACCCTTTCCTTCAAGGACACTTTTTACTATCTCTTCTACTATTTTGCTTGAAGTATTATCTAAACTTAAGATTTCATTTCCTCCAACTATTTCTATTGCTTTATTTAAATGCTTAATACGCTCTTCAATTCTTTTATCTTTTAATTCTATAATCATTAGTATCTCCTTTTTCTATCTTTTACCTTGTTATTATACTATCATACTTATGATTTGTTAATTACAAATTCTAATCTTCAATAAATGAACCTAATTTTAAAGTAAAATAAAATGTACTTCCAATGCCTATATTACTATCTACCCATATCTCTCCTCTGTGTGCTTTTACTATCTCACTGCAAATAGCAAGGCCAAGTCCTGAACTTCCAGTTATTTCACCTTCATTATTTTTAATTTGAACAAACTTTTCAAATATTACCTTTTGACTCTCTTCTGATATTCCTTCACCGTTATCAGCAATTGAAACAAGCATTTCGTTATTTACTTCATTTACCTTTATTTTTATTTCACCTGTTCCATCACTTTTTACATACCTTATAGCATTTCCAACTAAGTTAACCATAACCCAAGATATCTTATTAAAATCTGCCTTTACATATCTGTAAATTCCAACTGTATCAAATATAAAATTTATATTTTTTTCATCAAATTGTATTTTAAAAGTGTTTTTAACAGATAAAATAACATCTCTTATATCTATATCTCTTATATCCATCTCAATTTTTCCAGACTCCATCTTAGTTAAATCTAATAACTCCTGAACTAATATATTAAGTCTTTCGCCATCATCTTTAATGATGTGTAACATCTCATCCATTTCTTCTTTAGATGAAAAACTGTTTTGTAATAAAAGATCAACTGCCATAGATATAGAAGTAAGGGGTGTTCTAAATTCATGTGAAACAGTAGATACAAACTCTGTTTTTAATCTCTCTACATCTTTAAACTTTGTTATATTTTGAAGTAATAAAACTTTACCGATTCTATTATTTTCTTTAGATATAATCTCATTTGAAATAACTCTATAATAAATTTTATTTTTACCATTTACTATTTCTAATTCATTATTATAATTTTCTTTTAATTCGTTTAATTCACTTATATCACTAAGTTCTAATCTATTTATAGTGCTCTTTTCTTTTACATCAAATATTCTCTCTGCTGCTTTATTTATCATTATTATTATATTTTTTTCATCAGTTACTATTATAGGTGATTCAATGCTCTCTATTATAGCTTCTGCCTTTTGTTTTTCGTTTAATAGTTCATTTATATTTAAAACTTCATACTCTTTTAATCTATCACCCATATGGTTAAAACTCTTTAAAATTGAATTTATCTCTTTATCTCGCCTTAATGGTATTTTATAATCGTAATTTCCAAGTGATACTTCTTTAATCCCAACTGTTAAATCTTCTATAGGCCTTATTATTTTTTTTAATAAAGCACCTATTATTATTATTCCTGAAATAAGCCCAGCACCTAAAATAAAAAGTGTATAATAAGTTGCATTGTTTGCAAGGGTAGTCGATTCTTCTTTCTTTGTAACCATAGATTTTTGATTAATATCTAAAATTTCGTATGTGTCATCTTTTATATCTTCAAAGATAGGCAGTATTTCGTTATAATAAAAAACTTTAGCTACATCACTATTTTTTTCATTTTTTAATTTTTCAAGTTCACGAACCTTTGTTGTATAGACTGTATAATTTTTTTCTATACCGTCTATCATTTCTTTTTCATTATTTTCACTTATATGTTGCCTTGCTTCATATATAAGTTCTAAAAACTTAACATTACTTTTATCATAATCAGGAGATAGAGATTTTTTATCATCTTCAAATAAAAAAGTAAGTTCTAAACTATCTTGTCTTTCTATAACCTCTCTCATTTGTTGTGCTATTACTATACTATCGAAGTTGTTATTCATTATTAAATCTATTGATTTATCTAAATTTCTGAAATTTTTAATAGAAACAAAACTACTTCCAACCATCAATAGTAAAAATACTACTAAAACCATATAGATTTTAAACTTTATACTTTTTAACATCAAATTCCACCTCCTACAATAAAAATTATATTATATAGTAAATATTTAATCTAATAAATTTTCTATAGAATAAAAATTTTAATCAATACTTTTAGAGTTTGTTTGTAGCGTTTATCCTTATTTCTCTTTAACTTATATAAGATTATTCTTTTTTACGATAGGTATTAATCATTTACTTATATATCCATTTAAAGTATTCTATTAATAATAAAATCACGGAGGATTATTTTATGAAAACAGCACTAGTTGTCGATGATACTAAAAATATACGTTTACTACTTTCAAAATCTTTAGAAAGTGATGGATTTATTGTCCACTCTGCAAATAATGCAAATGAAGCTCTAAACCTTGTAAAAGAATTTGATTTTGATATAGCCTTTATAGATATAAAGATGCCAAACGTAAGTGGCACTGCCCTTCTTCAAATGCTTAGAGATGAAGGCTATGAATTTCCTGTAGTTATTATGACTGCTTTTGGAACTATAAAAAATGCAGTTACTACTACTCAACTTGGTGCAAAAGCTTACTTACAAAAGCCTTTTACATCTAATACTATAAGAAAAACTTTATCTGAAGTTTTTGAAGTTGACATAGAAGAAATAAATAAAAAAGATGATTATTTTAACCTATTTAAAGATAAAGATTTAGAAGAGTTTTTATCTCCTCTATTCTATATAGAAATTTCAAAAAAACTTAAAAGAGACGGCGATCTAAAAAAAGCTAAACTATTTGAAGATTTCGCTTTAAATTTAAAAAATATTAATTAGAGGTATAGTTTATGGGTGAAGATAGATTGACTCCTTTAGAAGCTTTAAATTTATGCAAAGAGCAAAGGTGTGGTAAGCTTAAAATCTTTTTAGGGTACGCACCTGGTGTAGGAAAAACATTTACTATGCTAAATGAAGCTAACAGGCGTTTAAGTAGAGGTGAAGATGTTGTTATAGGTTATTTAGAAACTCACGGAAGAAAAGCTACCTTAGAACAAGTTAAAAACCTCCCTATAATCCCTAGAAAAAAAATAAATTATAAATCACTAATCCTAGAAGAGATGGATGTAGATGAAATTATTTTAAGAAAACCTCATTTAGTTCTTATAGATGAACTTGCACACACTAACGTTAAAGGTTCAAAAAACAATAAAAGATATGAAGATGTCTTTGAAATTTTAAATTCTGGAATCAATGTTCATACTACAGTTAATTTGCAGCATATAGAAAGCCTAAACGATGTAATTTCTGGAATTACAGGAATACAAGTTAAAGAGACTATCCCAGATAAAGTTTTTTATAAGGCTGAAGTAGTAGTTATAGATATAACTCCAAAAACTTTAATAAATAGATTATCTCGGGGGAATATATATAATAAGAACTTAATTCAAAATGCACTTAAAAATTTCTTTAGGGAAGGAAATTTAAATGCACTTAGAGAACTTACCTTAAGGCAACTAGCCGATGACGTTGATGAAAGCCTTGTAGCCTACAAAGAAAATCACAAAATAGATGAAAACTGGCGAACTGCTGAAAGAATAATGGTTAATATATCTTCAAACCCTACTGCTAAAAGGCTTATTCGAACTGGAGCTAGAATGGCAAAACGTTACAAATGCGAATTTTACGTAGTATACGTAAATAGTACTAGATTCTTCTCTAACAAAAAGTCAGAAGCAGAATTACTATCTCTTAAGGAAAATATAGACCTTGCAAAAAAGTTTGATGCCTCAATAATAGAGTTAAATGGTAAATCTATTTCAAACGAAATAATAAAATTTGCAAAAAAGAAAAATATAACAAAAATAATACTAGGTCACTCAAGGAGAACTACCCTTGAAAAAGTTTTATATGGTTCTCCAGTTAATAGACTTTTAAGCAAGGCTAAAAATATAGAATTAATAATTTTACCTTATCCTTAAATTTATAATTTTTTAATATTATTTTCCTTATTATTTGTTGATAATTATTATTAAATAACATATAATATAATTATAGAGTATAAAAGATATGGAGATGATTTTATGAAAAACGAAAAAAATATAAAAAAAGAAGAACTATCAAACAAAGATTTTTATGATCAAATATTAGAAGAGGATAAAAAAGTTAATCCTGAAAATCCTTGCGATCCATCAAGCCCTAACTATCCTTGGGAACCTTGTGGATTAAATAATAAAGATAAATAAAAAAATAAGAGTTTCCAAAACCCTTTTGGAAACTCTTATTTTATTTATTAAAAAGGTCTAAAGACTCTTTTGATACTGTATCTAAAATATTATAAAAATAATCTTTTTGGTTTAAATCTTTTCTTAAAATCTCCTTTTCTATAATTCCATCTTTTAAATATAAAACTCGTCTTCCATAACTTGCAATCATAGGATCATGGGTTACCATAATTACAGTCTTTTTCTCTGTTTCGTTTAACATCTTCAAAAATTCTAAGAGATTATGAGAATTCCTAGAATCTAAATTGCCTGTAGGCTCATCTGCTACTATTATTTTAGGGTTATTTATAAGCGCTCTTGCAACTGCAATTTTTTGAATTTGTCCCCCAGAGCACTCATTTGGATACTTTTCTAATAAATTCTTAATTTCAAGTCTCTCTGAAATAGAATTTAGTTTTTCTAAAATATTTTCTATTGAATCATTTTTTAAAGCTAAAGGTAATATTATATTTTCTTTAACTGTTAAATTATTTAATACATTAAATTTTTGAAATATAAAGCCTAATTTTTCATATCTAAATTTACTTATATCTATTTCATTTAGCCTTGATATATCTTCATCTAAAATTTTAACAGCTCCTTTAGTATCTTTATCTATAGTTGATATCATATTTAATAAAGTTGACTTTCCAGCTCCTGAAGGACCCATTATAACTAAGAATTCCCCTTCTAACACGTCCATATTTATTCCTTTTAAAGCAACTGTTTTGCCTTCTTCTTTATCCTTTTTAAATTTCTCTATTTGTAAACTATATTTTTCTCTAGAATATGTTTTATTTAATTCCCTAACTTTTATTATAGCTTTCATATCCTGCACTCCTTTAAATTTTTATTAATAATTTTCAAAGAAATTCCTCTAGCTAAGAAATAGCAAATCGTTAAAACGCTTATATATATAAATAGGGATTCTATTAAAATATAAAAGCCAAGTCCATCTTTAATTAAAAGTGGTGTTAAAAAGCATATTATACTTATAAGATTTATACCTGAACCTATAATCATTAAAGCTTTAATATCACTTTTAACTATAAATATTATTTCAGACTTTAAGTATCCTAAAAAATATAATTTACTTAAATGCTTAGCTTGCGCTAATGTATCACTTAAAATTCTATATACTAATGTAAATGATATTAAAATCAAGCTTATTGAAAGAACTATTAAATTATAAGTTAATATTTTACTATTATCAAAAGCTTTAAAACTATAGATAAAATTCATAACTATAAATGTTAACCCATAAAATATAAATTTACTATTATAGAGTCTAAACTTTATATTTTTTAAAACTATAAGTTTTATTTTTTTATTTAAACTTTTATTTATTTCTTTATCTATATAAAGAGGTATAACCTTTTCTATAATCATAAATAAGCTAATAGATGATATAAATGTAAATACTAAAATCAATCCATCCCTAATTTCTTTTAAATCATTTCCTATAAAAAATATTAAAAGTGGACTTATTAATAACACAAAATATATATACATATAATTTTTAAATTCCTTTAAGCTTTTATTTTGTTTTAAATAGCTTAAACTTTCCTCCCTATCTATAAGTTCATTAATATCTTTTGTGTATCCAAAACCATAATTAACCATTAAAACCATAGTAGTTTGAATAAATAATATAGCTAAAGTATATAAAACCCCTTCAATTGATATTTCAAAAATTCTATTTGCATTTGCAAAAAAATTAAACAAAGGAACAAGCACTACACCAAGCAAACTTCCTAAAAAAGAACCTTTTAAATTTAATATAATAGTTTGGTATGTAAGCCCCTTTGCTAAACTAGATGGTTCTAGCCCTCCAAGCATTTCTATACCTATTTCTTTTGACTTAACTTGTAATAAATAATTATTAGAATAAAAAGTTAGTCCTAAAACAAATATTATAGTAAGTAATATTAAATACCCTGAACTTATCTTTTCAAAGGTATTTGTATAACCACTTCCATCTATATGAAAAATATTCATAAGATTAAATATAAAAGTAACTGCAAGTGTAATAGTTATAATATATAAATTCCCCTCTTCTTTTGTTTGGTCTAATAACTTTATAAGCATACTTTTCCTATTCATACCCCAACCCCCTTCTTTGTATAATTTTAACATATTTGTATCTTAATTTCATTTTGTAACTTCAATTTACAAGTATGATAGCTTTAATTTTATAATTTATATAAAATAAAAAGCACCAAGAATTCTTGGTGCTTTTTATTATCCTATTAATTTATCTATTTCTATATTTAATCCTAAAACGTTAACCCTTTCTTCACCATACATTCCTAAAAACTTACCTTTTTTATTATTTAAAACTAACTCCTTTAGCTTTTCTTCACTTATCCCAGTACTTTTAGATATTCTAGGTATTTGAATAAGCGCTCCATTTATAGTTATATCAGGGTCTAGTCCTGAACCTGACTGAGAAATAAGTTCTTCTGATATATCTTCTTTTTTAACTTCTTTATTTTTTCTTAAAAATTCATTTATATTATTTTTAGTATTTTCCTTTAACTCACTACTAGTTGGTCCTAAATTTTGTGAACCTGACGTTGCATTAACAGGTTCATTATTATAACTTTCATTATAATTTACAAAAGATGGTCTGCTTATAAAATACTTATCTTTAGTAAATTTTTGCGAAATTAAACTTGAACCAACTTCTTTTCCGTTAAGGACTACTATGCTACCATTTGCTTTATCTTTAAATAATACTTGACCTATACCTGTAACTATTAATGGATATAGTATTCCGCATAAGACAATCATTATTACAGTTAACTTAATACCTTTAATCAAATTTCTTATCATAATTATCCTCTCCTCTATAATCCAATAATTCTTAATAGTGGCGTTATTATAATATCTATAATTTTAATCCCTAAAAATGGTGCAATAACCCCTCCAAGCCCGTATATAAATAAGTTTTTTCTAAGTATTTTTTCAGGGCTCATAGGAACATATTTAACTCCTTTTAAAGCTATTGGAATTAAAAGTGGAATTATTATAGCATTAAATATTAAAGCGCTTATTATAGCAGAAGTTGGACTACTTAATTTCATAATATTAAAGATTTCCATACTAGGAATAGCTATAGTAAACATAGCTGGAATAATAGCAAAATATTTAGCTAAATCATTTGCTATTGAAAAAGTTGTAAGGGCTCCTCTAGTTATTAAAAGCTGTTTTCCAATTCCAACTACATCTATTATTTTAGTTGGGTCTGAATCTAAATCTACCATATTCGCAGCTTCTTTAGCAGCTATCGTTCCAGAGTTCATAGCTAAGCCTACATCAGCTTGCGCGAGAGCTGGTGCATCGTTTGTTCCGTCTCCAGTCATAGCTACTATCTTTCCTAAACTCTGCTCTTTTTTTATAGCTTCTATTTTATCTTCTGGTTTACATTCCGCAATAAAATCATCAACACCAGCTTCATCTGCTATAGTTTTTGCTGTAAGAGGGTTATCCCCTGTACACATCACAGTTTTTATTCCCATCTCACGAAGTTTTTGAAATCTTTCTTTAAGACCCGGTTTTACAGTATCTTTTAAATAGATAACTCCAAATATCTTGCCATTTTCAGAAACTACTAAAGGAGTTCCTCCAAGATTTGAAATATCATCTACAATTTTATCTAAATCCTTTGGAATAGTGCACCCATTTTCTTTTGCATATTTTTTCATTTCTGATGCTGCACCTTTTTTTATTTCCCTTCCATCATTTAATTTTATACCGCTACTTTTTGTACTTGCAGAAAATTCAATAAACTCTGCATCTATAATAGAACTTTCATCTATTACTATTTTAAGTTTTCTTCCTAAATCTACTGTAGATTTTCCTTCAGGCGTATTATCTTTTATTGATGTTAACACAGCCTTTTTTATTAATGTATCTTTGTCTACTCCTGAAACTTCTATAAAGTCTGCAGCTAGTCTGTTACCAAAAGTTATAGTCCCAGTCTTATCAAGCATCATTACATCTACATCACCACAAGCTTCAACTGCCTTTCCGCTCATAGCTATAACATTAAACCTTGTTACCCTATCCATCCCAGCTATACCAATTGATGATAAAAGCCCTCCGATTGTAGTTGGTATTAAGCAAACTAAAAGTGCAATTAAAGTTGTTACACTTATATCTATTCCTACGTAGTCTGCCATAGGCTTTAATGTAATTATTACAACTATAAATATCAAAGTTAATGCCATAAGTAATGTATTTAATGCAATTTCGTTTGGAGTTTTCTTTCTTGATGCTCCTTCAACTAAAGATATCATTTTATCTAAAAATGACTCTCCAGGGTCTTTTGAAATTCTAACCTTAATCCAATCTGATACTACTGTAGTACCTCCTGTAACTGATGAAAAGTCTCCTCCAGGTTCCTTTATAACAGGTGCAGATTCCCCAGTTATAGCAGATTCATTAACAGATGCTAATCCTTCTATAACATCTCCATCGTTTGGGATTATATCATTTGCACAAACTAATACTAAATCACCTTTTTTTAGAAGTTTTGCATCTATTATTTCATAGTCAAAGCCATTTTTTAGAAGCTTTGCTTTTGCATCTTTTTTTGTGTTTCTTAAAGAATCAGCTTGCGCTTTTCCTCTTCCTTCTGCAATACTTTCAGCAAAGTTTGCAAAAAGTATTGTTAAAAATATTATAAAAGTTACAACAAAATTATATATTCTAAGATTATTTGTAAATATTGTCATAAGCCCTGTAATAATCATTCCAATATAGGCTACAAACATTACAGGATTATTTATCATATCTTTAGGATTTAATTTTTTAAAGGAATTTTTTATTGATGTATTTATTATTTCCTTTGTTACAAAACCATTGCTCTTCATTATAATCCCCTCTCTACATAGTTAAAAATTCTGAAAGTGGTCCTAATACTAAAACTGGCATAAATGTCAGTGCCCCTATTATTAAAATAGTTCCAAGTAAAATACCAGAAAATAAAACACTATCAATCTTAAAAGATACAGCTGATTCTGATATTGGCTTTTTAAATCCAAGTGAGCTTGCTAAAGCTAGCATAAGAATCATAGATACATATCTTCCAATTATCATAACAGCGCTAGTTGATATATTCCAAAAAGCCGTAGTGTCTTTAAGACCTTCAAATCCTGAACCATTATTTGCAGCAGATGTTGTAAATTGATATAACATTTGCGTAAATCCGTGAAATCCATCTAAGCTTCCTTGATTAAATAATGCAGAAATAGCTGTCGGCACAAGTATTGAGATTGGATGTATTAAAATAATACATCCAATAAGCTTCATTTCTTTAGGTTCTATTTTCTTTCTTAAAAACTCTGGTGTTCTACCTATCATAAGTCCACATATAAATACACCTACGATAACATAAAGGATTAAGTTAATAAATCCTACACCCTTCCCTCCAAATACACAGTTTAGCATCATATTCCATAAAGTAACTGCGCCTCCTATAGGAGTTAGTGAATCATGCATATTATTTACTGACCCTGTTGTAAAGGCTGTTGTTACAGTACTAAATAAAGAAGAGCCAAATATCCCATTTCTAACTTCTTTTCCTTCCATATTTCCAATAGAATTAGTTATTCCTAAACTATTAAAAATAGGATTTCCTTTAAGTTCTGCAAAATATATTACTGGAATTACTATAACAAATAAAAATAATGCTACTAAAAATATCATCCTTGCTGCCTTTTTATTTTTTATAGCTTTCCCAAACACATAAATATAAGCACCAGGAGTTAGCATCATTAAAAACATTTCTAAAACATTTGTAAGCGGTGTTGGATTTTCAAAAGGATGAGCTGAGTTTGCACCAAAGAATCCTCCACCGTTTGTACCTAAGTGTTTAATGCTCTCTAAAGACGCTACAGGTCCGTAGGCTATAGTTTGAGTATTTCCCTCAAGAGTTTGTACTATTTTAGTACTACTAAGAGTTTGTGGTACTCCTTGTGATATAAGAATAATAGAAGCTATAATTGAAACTGGTATTAATAATCTTGTTATTATTCTAATTAAGTCTCTATAGTAATTTCCTATGCCTCTTCCTGTTATTCCTCTTATAAATGCACCAGAAATAGCAAACCCAGTTGCAGCTGACGTAAACATAAATACTGTGATAACTATCATTTGTGATATGTTAGTTAAATTTAATTCTCCTGTATAATCTTGAAGGTTTGTATTTGTCATAAAACTTACAGCTGTGTTAAGGGCTGTATGAAAATTCATATCAAGCCTTCCTTCATTAGTTCCTGCTATTAATTGTTGACCTACAAGTAATAAAAACCCTATAGCAATCATTACTCCATTAGTAATTAGTAACGCTTTTATATAGCCTTTCCAATTCATCTCATCATTTTTTATTCCTGCTAATTTATAAATAAAGCTGTCCACCTTATCCATAACAGGATCTATAAATGATTTTTTATTAAAGATGATATTATAAAGATATTTTCCTATTATAATAGTTGCAATAATAAAAGCTAAAATTAAGACTACAAGTCCTATCCATTCCATAATTCTTCACCTCAGTTAACTATCTTATGAAGAGAATTATACTAAGTTTACAAATTTAAACAATGTCATTTTCAGCCTTATATATCTATTTTCCAAAGTATTTAATGTTTTTATGCTACTTTCACCATATAAATCTTTAAATTACTTTAAGTAACTTTAAATATCTATAGATATTATTTTTTCATATCCTTTTCTATATATTTAAAGCTTTCTATCTACAGTTTAGTAAGGTTTAAATAAAACTTCTCCTATATACTCTTTATATCTTTAAGAATCTCTTATTTAATATGTATTTTATTTTTTTATTTTAAAAACTATTTTAAATATTTTTATATGAACCTTTTTCATTTAATTTTTTCTTTTTAATTCTCTTAATAGAAAAAAGATACCGCTTTTGCGATATCTTTTAAATTACTTTTTATTATCTTTATTAAATTTTTCTATTCCTATATGTGTTAAAGGATGACTTATCATTTGAATTAAAGTTTTATAAGGAACTGTTGCTATGTTACTACCAACTCTAGCTGCATCTAATACATTTTTAGGGCTCCTAATACTTGCTGAAATTATTTCTGTAGAAATATTATGTTTTTTAAAAATTTCAACTATATCTGATATAACATTTATAGAATCATTTCCTATATCGTCTATTCTTCCTATAAAAGGACTTACAAAGGTAGCTCCAGCCCTTGCTGCAAGTAATGCTTGCATAGCTGAAAAAACTAAAGTTACGTTTGTTTTTACAGATTCACTATTTAAAATTTTTACAGCCTTTAAGCCTTCTTCTGACATAGGAATTTTTATTACTACGTTTTTATTTATTTTAGAAAGCTCTTTTCCTTCTTTAACCATACCTTCTGCAGTATCACTAGTTACTTCTGCGCTAACAGGTCCCTCTATT
Source organism: Clostridium sp. LY3-2 (assembly GCF_024705715.1). Taxonomy (NCBI): domain Bacteria; kingdom Bacillati; phylum Bacillota; class Clostridia; order Eubacteriales; family Clostridiaceae; genus Clostridium; species Clostridium sp. LY3-2. Next base: position 138,435 of record NZ_JAMDLQ010000014.1, on the reverse strand, counting down.
AATTTTGATATTTCTCTTATAGAATCAATTAAAATAGCTTTTTCTTTTGATATTAGACTAGGGTTAGTTGTTACACCTGAAATAATTCCAAGCTCATTAATTTTTTTAATTTCTTCTATGTTTGCAGTATCAATAAAGAGTTTCATAAACTTCACCTCAATCTAATTTATTATTCTATTATAAAATATGCAAAATGCTAATTTCTTCTATAATTATCATCCTCAAACTTTCGACTTTTTATTCATTTTTTAATTAAGTTAACGATAATAAAGTAAGACTTAAAATACTTATAAATTATTTGAACTTTACTAAATTATTTCCATATAGATAACAAACTGTAAATAAAATGTAAATCTATGTAATTAAAGTATGTAAGTTGCTATAATGTTTATGGAATTAATGAAAATATAATCAAATTTTAAATTTAATTATATTTTATACAAAATTAAAGGAGAGTTGTCATGAAGAAAATTAAATTTTCAAGCATTAAATCTAAACTCTTAGCTATTTTTATTCCTGTAATAATAATTTTCAATATTATTTTTGGTGTAATAGCTTACCAAATAGGTGAAAAAGCCTTAGAGGGAAATAGTGAAGAGTTGATGATAGAAATTTCAAAGAATATTTCTAATTCAATCCAATCAAATATAAACAATAATTTTGACACATTAAATATGGTTGCAGGTGATCGTGAAGTCACTAATTTAGATAAAGATACACTTACTGAATTAGCACGTGTTGCTAAAGAGCGTGGTGATGTTACTATAGGGTATGCAACTTTAAATGGTGATGCTGTTTATACTGATGGTACTAAAGAGAATTTAAAAGGTAAACCATTCTTTGAAAAAGCAATTTCAGGAGAAAACTACCTTCAACCACCTTTTATAAGCCCTCATTCAGGTAATGTCGTAATGATGTATTCAGTTCCAATTAAAAAAGATGGAAAAATAAATGGTGCACTTATATGCGTAAGAAGTGGTGATGATTTAAATTCAACTATTAAAAACATTAAGTTCTTAGATAATGGTGCCGCTTACATTTTAACTCCGTCTGGAGATGTTGTAGCTGCAACTGATTCAAACATAATGAAAATAGGAAATATAATAAAAGAAGCTGAAAAAGATCCTAGATTTAAAGATTTAGCAGATATTCAAAGCAAGATGCTAAAATCTGATAGCGGATTTGGTGAATATACTTTCGAAAATGAAACTGATTATACTTCATATTCTAAAATACCTGGTACTGATTTAGTTTCTGCAGTTTATGTAAACCGTGATAACGTACTTAAAGATTTAAGCTGGCTTAGAAATATTTTAGCTTTAGTATGCGTAATTTCTGTTGCCGTACTTTCAGTTATAATAATATTTGTAGGTAAATACCTAACTAAAGGCTTAATAGTTGCAAAAGATGAAGTTGATAAGATAGCACAAGGAGATTTCACAGGTACTATAGATGAAAAAATACTTACTTTAAATGATGAAGTTGGTGATATGTGTACTTCTCTTCAAGCTTCAAAATCATCGATGTCACATATGATATCTTCTGTAAAAAATGCAACTAATACAATTGAAGGTAATGCTACTAACTTAGCTGCAATTTCAGAAGAACTTTCAGCACTTACTCAAAGCATATCAACTGCTATAGCAGATGTTGCTGACGGTACTACATCACAAGCTTCAAACCTTACTGATATAGTTGGTACTTTAAATGGTTTTGGTAATAAGTTAAACGAAATGCTAAATGCCATAAAATCAATAAATGAAATGACAGAAGAAATTTCATCAAAAACAGGTTCAAGCTATAATGATTTAGGAGATTTAATTTCTTCAATTGAAAGTTTTACTAATAACTTTAAATCATTCTCATCAAACATAAATGATATGGGATCAAATATAGAAAAGGTTAATGCAATTACAGATTTAATTAACAGCTTAGCTGAACAAACTAACTTACTTGCATTAAATGCTGCAATTGAAGCTGCAAGAGCCGGCGAAGCTGGTAAGGGATTTGCTGTAGTCGCTGAAGAAATTAGAAGCCTTGCTGAAAGAAGTAAAGAGTATTCAAACGGAATTTACGATATAGTAAATGAACTACTTCATACAACAAAAACTATAATAAAAGATACTGATACTATGAATAGTGATTTAGATGGTCAAAAAGTAACTATAAATGCTACGCTAAAATCATTTGAAGATATTACAGAATCAGTAAATACTATGACTCCAAAAATCAAAAATATAACTGATGGATTTAACGTTATAAATTCTGATAAAGATGGAATCATTAAAAATATAGAAGAAATATCTGCAGTTTCAGAAGAGATAGCAGCCTCATCAGAGGAGATATCAGCTTCTTCTGAAGAACTAAACAACTCAAGTAATGAAGTTGCAATAAGTGCACAAGAACTATCTGAAAACTCAGTAGATATTAAAACACTAGTTGATGAATTCAAAATAGACTAAAATTTAAGACCTAATAGGAAAATTCCTATTAGGTCTTAATTATTTTAATTCTTCTTTTTTTCTAAAGCTATCTTTAATCTTTCAAGTCCTATTATTAAAGCACCACCAATAATAAAGTATAATGGACTAAATGTGCTTAAATCCATTGCAGGCTTTGGAGTGCTTAAAGTTAAAGGCCCCATAACTACAGCATATAAAGAACCTATCATAAGTCCTAAAACGCAGTATATAGTTTGCGATCTATAATTTGCTAAAGAGAATTTAACTCCTCTTATAGTTAAAGCTATTCCAGCTAAAACTCCAAGCCCAAAAATTATAACAACAGGTAAAAATCTTAAATCAAATTTAATAACACCTTTTACGGCTCCCATTATAGGTGCGTATAATCCAAATATTAAAAGTATAGTTGACCCTGATATACCAGGTAAAACCATAGCTGATATAGCTACCATAGCTGATATAAAAATATAAATTATTAACCCTATATTTAAACTTTCTATAGAAACAGATATTCCGCTTCCTCCTGTCATAGGATTAAAATATGTTATTGAAAAAACTAAAATTATTCCAATTATAAGGAATATTATGTTTTTATAATGTCCTACTATGCTTTCTTTTTCTTCTTTAAAAATCATTGGTATAGCTACTATTATAAATCCTATAAATAAAGAACTTATTTCGTAGATATGTGATTCAAAAATTGATGTTATAAATAATGCTGATAAAACGAATCCACAAACCCAACCTATTCCAAGTTTAAATAAAAATTTTATTGCATTAATTCTTTCTTCTTTAGTTCCTGATATTAAGCTATTTAAAGAATTTATAAACTTATCATAAAAACCTAAAATAAAAGCTATAGTCCCACCTGAAACTCCAGGTACACTATCTGCTAATGCCATACAGAAACCTCTAATGAAGTTAATAATGTACATCTTACCTCTCCTTTTTCATCTTAATCTTTTTATATATGCAAATCTAATTTTATCCTTTTTAAAGAAAAAAATCTACTTTAATGGAAAATTTATATCTTAATTATTTATAAATTGTAATATTTACACTAAAAAAATCTCATGAGAAATTTCTCATGAGATTTTTTTATATAAATAGTTTAATTACAAAAACAACTCCACCTGATATAACAGCACTCAATGGTATTGTTAATACCCAAGCCCAAATTATATCTTTAGCAACTCCCCACTTAACTGATTTTAAGTTTTCTGAAGCACCTACCCCCATGATAGTTGTAGTTATTACTTGAGTTGTACTTACTGGTGCGTGGAAAAGTGTAGCACCTAAAATTGATGTTGCTGCCCCCATTTGAGCTGCAAACCCTTTAACTGGTGTTAACTTTGTCATTCCACTTCCCATAGTTCTAATAATTTTCTTTCCTCCAATTGAAGTTCCAAGTGCCATAGCTAAAGCACAAGAAAAGATTACCCAATCTGGAACTTCAAAGGTACTTATAAACCCTCCACTTATTAAGGCCATAGTAATAATACCCATTGATTTTTGAGCATCATTTGAACCGTGGTTTAAAGCCATAAAAGCAGACGCTACTATTTGTAGCTTTAAAAAAAGCTTATTTACAACAGCTAATTTAAAAGGCTTTAATATCCAATTTAAAATAACTATTATAAAATATCCTAAAATAAAACCTATCATAGGTCCAAGGATTAACCATACTACTACTTCGTCAAATACATTATTCCATTGAATAACACTTATTGTACCGTTATAAACAACACCACCGCCTATTAAAGAACCTATAAGGGCATGTGATGAACTACTTGGAATACCAAAATACCAAGTTATAAGATTCCAAACAACGCAAGATATAAGCACTCCTATTATTACCCATTGTGGCATAAATTCGTGATTAATAATATTATCACCAACTGTTTTAGCAACAGCAGTTCCTAAAAATGCTCCTACAAAGTTAAATACAGCACAAAGTGCTATTGCAACCCCTGGTGATAAAGCTCTTGTTGTTATTGTTGTAGCTACAGCCGTTGCAGTATCATGAAAACCATTAATAAAATCAAATGCTACGGCTAGTACAACTATTATGACTGTTATTACAACTGTACTATGCATGCTTCATTACAACTCCTTCTACGATAGCTGCAACCTTTTCACACATATCTAATGTATTTTCAAGTGAATTATATATGTCTTTCCACTTAATTATATTTAAAACATCTTTTTCATCTTTAAATAATATTGCAATTGTTTTTCTGTAAAGTAGATCTCCATTATGTTCAATTTCATTTATCTTTTTGATTTTTTCAAGCATTTTGTTATGCTTTTTACCTATTTTTTTAAGTTCTTCCATAAGACCTAAAGTCTCTTCAGTAGCTCTTATTACCATGCTACACATTTCTATAGCTTCTGGTCTGCTTTCTTTAATATCATACATTAAGAACTTACTGCTTGTTGAATCTATGTAATCTAATATATCATCCATCCACTTTACAAGTCTATGTATATCCTCTCTGTCTATAGGTGTTATGAAAGCATTATTAAGTTCAATTACACTATGTCTTTCTAAATCATCACCCTTATGTTCAAGTTTTCCTATTTTCTTAGCTATTGCTTCTTTTTCATCTAAATTTTCTAGTGATTTTTTTAATAGGACAGCAGCTTCATTTATTATTTTAGCTTGTTCTATAAACATTTCAAAAAATTTGTCATCTTTAGGATTTAAATTAAACATTCTGTCAACTCCTCAATTTACAATTAAATTACTCTTTTTAATTACTTCTTTAGTATATTATTTTAGAAATTTCTTTTAAATAATTTATAACGTTAATTTACGTATTGTTTTTGTATTTAACGTAGAATTAATATAATTGCAATTTTGTTCATATTTTTGTAGTAAATTATTAACAATATTAAATAAAATGCAAGAGATTACTTTTAAAGTACCCTCTTGCATTTCTTAGTATTTTATAATGTTTTTTCCATCTCATCTAACATATTTTCAGTAGCTATAATACCTGCACCTCCTAAATACCAAGTTTTAGTATCTAGGTATATTATCTTTCCATTTTTATAGGCATCTGTTCTTTTTATTAGTTCGTTTTCCATTATATCTTTTGCCTTTTCTCCCTTAGAGTTACTTACTACCCCTTTATCAATAACAAATAGATATTCTGGGTTCTTATCTAATATATATTCATTTGACACATTTTGCCCGTGCCCTTCTACTTTTATATCTTTATCTACTGGATTATATAAGAATTTATCATATATCATCCCAAATCTTGATGAAGGTCCATAAACACTTATGTTTCCATCATAGACCATAGCAACTAATGCATTACGATTTTCTTTTTTAACCTTTTCACCTATCTTTAAAATTCTAGAGTTGATTTCTTCAATCTTTTTCTTCCCAAAATCTTCTTTTCCATAAATTTTAGATAAAATATCTACATTATCATTAAGAGATTTAAAATGGTCATTATTTATAGTTCCAAGACCTATTGTTGGCGCTATTTTTGATAATTCATCATAATAATCACCCTGTCTTCCTTCTATAATTATTAAATCCGGCTTTAATTCGTTTATCTTTTCCATATTAAATTCTTTTAAAGAACCTACATCTTCATATTTCTCGTCTTTAAAATTTTCAAGGTAAGTTGGAAGAGATGATTTTGGAAGTGCTATTACATCTTCACCCATAGATTTAATTATATCTAACGCACCGTAATCTAAAACTACAACCCTCTCTGGATTTTTCTTAACTTCTGTAACTCCATACCTATGAGTTATACTTAAGGTATCTTTAGCATTTGCCATACCTGTACTTTTATCACTAAATTTTATAAATGCAAAAACTAGTCCTATTATTATTATTCCGCTTATTAATATAATTTTCTTTTTCAAAACTTTTCCTCCTAATCTTTACTTAAAAATAAACACATATACTATTTCCGTTTATTTTATGAATATCAAATTCTATTTCATAGACCTCTTCTAAGAAATCTTTATTTATTATTTTTGTGCTTTGGTTTGATTCTTTAACCCTTCCATCTTTTAAAACTACAATATTATTAGAATAACAAGATGCAAAGTTAATATCATGCATAACTATTATTACAGTTTTATTTAAATCTTTAGCTAAATTTTCTAATACTTTCATCATCTTAACAGAATGCTTCATATCAAGGTTATTTAAAGGTTCATCTAAAAGTATATATTCTGTGTTTTGTGCTATTACCATAGCGATAAAAGCCCTTTGTCTTTGCCCTCCGCTTAATTCATCTAAATACTTATCTTTGATTTCATAAAGCTGCATATAATTTATAGACTTATTAACTAGTTCGTAATCTTCTTTTTTAAGCCTTCCAGAACAATAAGGAAACCTTCCAAAGCTTACTAATTCTTCTACTGTTATTCTTACGTTTATATTATTAGATTGCCTTAATATCCCTAGCTTCTTTGAAAGCTCATTTTCATCATAATTTTTAATATTTTTATCATCAATTATTACTTCCCCTAAAAATTCTTTATCGATTCTTGCAATTATAGAAAGAAGAGTACTTTTACCTGCACCATTTGGCCCTATAAAAGATGTTATCTTTCCTTTTTCAATCTTTAAAGAAACATCATCTAATACTTTTTTATCACCATACTTTTTTGTTATATTTCTAACTTCAATCATTATTTTTTATTCTCCTTAATTATTATGTAAATAAAATAGAGTCCCCCTACAAAATTGATTATAGTACTTACTGTATTTGTATAATTTAATATTCTCTCTACGATAAGTTGTCCAAACAATAATGCTATTATCCCTAAAAGCACCGCACAAACCATAGTGTATTTATGCCTAAAACTTTTCATTAAGTTATAAGATAAATTAGATACTAATATTCCAAGAAAAGTTATAGGACCTACAAGTGCAGTAGAAACAGAAACTAATATAGATACATAGATCAAAGTTGTCTTTGCTGTCTTTTCGTAATTTATTCCAAGGTTTATAGAATTATCTCTTCCAAGTAGTACTACATCATACAAATTAGTTTTTTCAAATATATTTAAAGCTAATATAAATATAATTACAGATGAAATAAAAAGTATATTTACATTTATATTATTAAAGCTTGCAAAAAGCTTTCCTTGTAAACTTTGAAAGTCGTTTGGGTCTATTAACACACTTAAAAATGTACTTAGACTTTTAAAAAACGTACCAAGTACAGTTCCAACTAAAAGCATTAAATATATATTTATTCTCTTTTTAAACATGAATCTATGTAGAATTAAAGAGTTTAAAATCATAAGAGATAAAACTATAAAAAAGTTTATATTCTTATTTGTCATAACTATACTGCTTGTTCCAAAAACAAAAACTGAAAATGTTTGAAATAATCCATACAAAGAATCTAATCCTAAAATACTAGGTGTAAGAATCCTATTTTCTGTAACTGTTTGAAATATAACAGACGATATACCAATAGCAGTAGCTGAAATTATTATAGCTAATACCTTTGGAATTCTTTTTGAGATATTATAACTAAAATTTATTTCATTTAACCCCTCAAAAATAAACACGATTGCTAAGATAAATGCAATAATACTTAAAATAAGTAAAACCTTTTTGTCTTTACTTGAATTTGTTTTAACTTCCATACCTCTGCCTCCTAAATAATAAGTACAAGAATGTAAAACTTCCTATGATACCAACAGTTAGGCTTATTGGAATTTCATATGGATAAATTATTATTCTAGATAAAATATCGCAAGCTAAAACAAATATTCCTCCTATTAAAGCAGTAACCCCTAAGTTCTTAGATAAATTATCTCCAAGCTTTATAGACACTATATTAGGTATAATAAGTCCAACATACGGAATGCTACCTACTGTAATAACAACAAGTGATGACATAACTGCAACTATTAAAACGCCAACATTTATAACAGTATTAAATTTAATTCCAAGGTTAGTTGCTATATCCTCCCCCATTCCGACTATAGTAAATTTATTTGCATAAAGAAACCCAAAAGATAAGATAGGTATTGTAAATAGTATAAGTTCATAATTTCCCTTTAAAACTGATGAGAAATCTCCTTGCAAAAATGAATTCATATTTTGTATTAGGTCATACTTATAAGCAAAGAAATCTGTAGTTGAACTAATAACATTACCAAGCATTATTCCAATTAATGGTATGAAAATACTATTTTTTAATTTAATTGCTTTTAATATTTTCATAAATATAACCGTCCCTAAAATTGAAAAAATAAAAGATACAACCATTTTTTGAAATAAGGTTGCCCCAGTAAAAATTAACATAGAAGCAAGTACTCCAAACTTTGCAGAATCTATAGTTGCCGCTGTTGTTGGAGAAATAAATTTATTATTACTTATCTGCTGCATTATAATTCCAGAAACGCTCATAGCCATACCAGCTGTTATTATACTTATAAGCCTAGGTATTCTACTTATTAGTAATATATTTACCTTTTCATTATCTAATAAAAACAAATCAGAAATTTTTATATCAGAAACTCCGATAAATATTGATATAAAAGATAAAAATATTAATATAAGAATTAAATATCTTTTTTTCAAATCGCCCTCCCCTTTTTGATAATTATTTTCTTTTGATTATTGTTTTCATTTATATTCTATTGATAATTGTTATCAAAGTCAATACTTTTTTAAATTTTTATAAATAATAGGTAAATTAAATATTTTATATATTTAAAACAAAAAATTATTTTCCTTAAAATAAAAAAAAGGCAGAGTTTAAAACTCTACCTTTTTAGTATTAGTAATATAAATTTTGAGTTGGATATTCAGGGTCGCAAGTTACATCTACCCCTATTTTTCTAAATGTTTGCTCGTCATTATTACTAATTATATTAGTTGAATGAGCTTGAGCTCCCTTTAAAAGATTTAACTTATCTAAAGCTACTTGAGCTACAGGGTTAGTTGCTTTTGAAATACTTAAAGCCATTAATACTTCTTCTGCGTTTAGTGCTGGTCTTTTAGAAGCTAAAGTATCTTTTTTAAGACTTATAATAGGCTCTAATATTGCAGGTGAAATTAAATGTATTTCGTCTGAAATATTTGCTAAGTATTTAATTGCATTTACTATAACAGCTGCGCTTCCTTCCATTAAATCTGAAGTTTTACCAGTTACTATAGTTCCGTTTTCAAGTTCCATAGAAACTACAGGACAAATTTCACTTTTTGTAGTAGCTTTTAATTCTTCTGATTTTTCTCTAGCTACAGTTACAACTTTTCTATCTTCTGCTTTTAAGTTAAGTTCTTCCATAATTAAAGCAACTCTCTCAAAAGTTTCTTTATCTACGTAACCTTTTTTGTACTCACACGCAGTTTTAAAATATCTTCTTATTATTTCTTGTTTAGATGCTTCTTTAACTACTTCGTCATCTGTTATTCCAAATCCTACTCTGTTAACTCCCATATCTGTAGGTGATTTATAGACTGATTCTTTTCCTGTTATCTTTTCTATAATCCTTTTTAAAACTGGGAAACTTTCAATATCTCTGTTGTAGTTAACAGCTACTTTGTTATAAGCATCAAAATGGAATGAATCTATCATATTTACATCTTTTAAATCTGCTGTAGCAGCTTCGTATGCTATATTTAAAGGATGTTTTAAAGGTACGTTCCAAACTGGGAAAGTTTCAAATTTAGAGTAACCAGCTTCTTTTCCAAGTCTTGATTCGTGATATAGCTGACTTAAGCAAGTTGCAAGTTTTCCGCTTCCAGGCCCTGGTGCTGTTACTACTACTATAGGCTTTTCAGTTTCTATATATGGATTTTTTCCATATCCTTCTTCACTTACTATAGTATCTACATCTGTAGGGTATCCTTTAGTAGCTCTATGTTTATAAACCTTTATTCCTCTTCTCTCAAGTCTGTTTATAAACACATTAGTTGCAGGTTGCTCGTTATATCTTGTTATAACTACGCTATTTACATCTAAGTCATAAGATCTTAAATCATCAATAAGTCTTAAAACATCGACATCGTAAGTTATACCAAAATCACCTCTAATTTTATTTCTTTCAATATCTCCTGCATATAAACAGATTATTATTTCAACATTTTCTCTAAGTTTATGTAATAATTTTATCTTAGCATTCTCATCAAATCCTGGTAATACTCTTTTAGCGTGTAAATCAAATAATAATTTACCTCCAAACTCTAAGTATAACTTATCATAATTATTAACTCTCTCTAGAATATACTTTGATTGTTCCTCTAAGTATTTTTTGTGATCAAAACCTATCTTCATATTTACTCCCTCACTAAGATTTATTTATTACTCATACAATTAACACAATTTTTCTAAACTATTTATTATTATCACATATTTTTTTCTATAAGTAAATTATCTAATTTTTAGAAAAAATCAATTTATATTCAGGTCTTCCTATATTTCCGTAATCAATATCTACTTTAACTTCTCCTATAGATTCTAAGTAATCAATATATTTTTTTATTGTAACATTACTTATTCCAAGTTCTTCTGAAAGATTTTTAATAGTCCAAATCTCTCTACTATCTTCTTTTATTAAATCGTATATTCTAAGTAAAGTTTTTTTGTTTATACCTTTAGGAAGATCTCTATCTAATTTCTTTTTAGTATTATAAAGACTATCTACTTTAGCTTGATTTAATTTTTTAGAACTTTTTAACAATTCATTTTTAGTGTTATATTTTTCTAGTGCTATTTTAAACCTATCAAACTCGAAGGGCTTAATTAAATAATCAATAGCGCCATAGGCAAATGCTCTTTTTATCTCTTCATTGTTATCTGCTGCAGTCATCATTATTACATCTGTTAAAAAGCCTTTTTCTCTAATATCTTTTAAAATTTCAAAGCCATTTTCTTTAGGAAGATATACATCTAAAAGGATTAAACTTATATCTTCTTTTTCTAATTTTTCTATAAGTTCATCTTTAGTTGTAACTACACTGCAAACAGTAAAGCCTTCTACCATCTCAACATATTTTCTATTAATTAAAGCTACCATAGGGTCGTCTTCAACTATAACTACTTTTCTCATATTTCACCTTCATCTATTTTTTTAATGTTACTTTAAAGATTTTATAATCTTTTTCTTCTATTATATCTATATCACCATCATAAAGTTCTACTCTTCCTTTTAAGGTAGATAATCCTATACCTCTACCTTCTCCTTTAGAACTTACTCCAGATTCAAAAATATATTCTCTGATTAAAGGGTCTATTTTTTTTCCGTTATCTTTTAGTTGTATTTCTATTTTTTCACTATTTTCATTTATATATACTAATACGTATTTATCCTTCTTAATTTCTAAATCAAAAGAATCATATGCGTTTTCTATAAGATTTCCTAATATTATTACTATATCTGTAGATGTTATTCTTCCGTGTTCTTTTAATACTGAAGTTTTTTTATTTATTTCAAATTTGATATCTTTTTCTTTTGCTATAAGTTTTTTACTTAAAAGCATAGCACTAAGTAAATTATCTTTTACATTTGAAACGTTAAGCTTTTTAGCATCTACTTCTGTTTGACATTGATTTATATACTTTTTAGCTTCATCATATTCTTCTACATTTATAAGACCTAGTATTACATGAAGTTTATTTTTAAACTCATGAATATTTGCTCTTATGTTTTTAAGCATCTCATCTACACCTGTTATTTCTCTTGCAACTTTGCTTATATTATCCCTATTCATAATGCTAATAACTGCGCCAAAATACTTTCCTGAGTCTTCAATAAAACTTAAGTTTACAAATACCTTTTCATCTTTTATTATAAATTCTTTCATTTTAAAAGACTTCTTTTCTTTTATGCTTTCTTTAAGTTTTAATACTAAATCATTTACTTCTAAATCACTATATTTTTTTATACATTCAATATTTTTTTCTATCACTTTATTATTTTTATCAATTGCTATAACAGGGTTACTTATAGTATCTAAAATTATTCTTTTTTCTCTATATAGCCTTGATATCTCTTCAGGTTCTAAGCCTAAAATTGATTCTTTTACTTTTCTTGCAAAATACTCTGCGAGTATTATAGTTATAAGTATTACAATTAAAAGTATTCCTCCATAAGAAAATATAGTTTTAGTATTCATTTTCTCCATATCTGATAGATACTTCCCAACCATAACAAATCCGACTTGCTTTCCATCTAAATATATTGGTTTAAAATATCTATATGTAATTCCAACAGAACCTTCCATAGTTGAAAAATAACTTTCTCCTGTATTAATTACTTTTTGATTATCAGGATTTTTATACCTTTCTCCAACTTGAGCCTGATCTAAATGGGAATATTTAATCCCTTTCATATCTCCAACTACTATAATATCTACATTTCTAAAGTTTTCAATATATTCTTTTACATAATCTTGAATAGATCTATCGTTATCTTCATCTTTTAATTTTTCTTGAACTAATGGAGTATTACTTACTACAAATGCAGTTTCTTTTAAATCACTTTCAATATTGTCTTCTATAGATTTAAGCATTAGATTAGTAAAAAACACATAAGACAAAATAAGAGGTATAGTTGCAATTGCAATACAAATTATTCTTACTTTATTTTTAAACTTCATAATTCCTCCTTTTCTATTAGAGTAATATACTTTTTACTTTTTTTCTACTAATTTTAATCTAATAAAAAATAAAAAAGCGCAGATATAAACATCTGCGCTTTTTAACCTAATATAGAACTCCTGCAAAAGCCATTGCAACAAATCCTAGCACTAAAATTATGCAAGCTACTATAGCTATCTTTTGTACTACTTTTTGCTCTTTATCTTCATGCATCTTACCCATAGAACACACTCCAAACATTATAAGTTTTTTATAATGTTATCATAAATTTATCCTCCTTTGGATAAACTTTTTGTAAATATAAGTAAGTTTTTGTATCTAAATTAAGCTATTGCATTTTTACAAGTATTTTCAGTTAAGTACTCATTCATATTGTCATAAGAAATACTTATCATATTAGTTAAAGCTTCATCTGTATATGATCCTATATGAGGAGTAATTAAAACTTTTGGATACATATTAACTAACTTTTCAACAGTAGAATCTTCTAATTCTTGTCCGTTTAAGTCTTTAAAGAAGAATCTCTTTTCTCCTTCTAAAACGTCAGTTCCAAATCCTCCGATTTTTCCGCTTTCTATTCCTTCTAAAATAGCATCTAAATCTTGAAGTTCTCCCCTAGCTGTATTTAATAATATAGCTCCATCTTTCATATTAGAAACGAATTCTTTATTTATAAAGTGGTAGTTTACATCTTTAATATATGGCATATGAACTGAAATTACATCTGATGTTTTAATTAATTCTTCTTGGCTTACAAATTCAACAACTTCTTTAGCTGCATCACTTTGGAATACATCAAATGCTATAACTCTAGCCCCTAAACCTTTGAAAAGCTTAGCTGTAGTTAATCCTATTTTACCAGCACCAATTATACCTACTGTACAATTTCTGATTTCTTTACTAAACATTTCAGCATCAACTATAAAGTTTTTATTTTTAGTTCTCTCTACTGCATATGCTGTGTGTCTTAAAAGCATCATTGCGTGAGATACTGCAAGTTCTCCTATAGCATTAGGTGAATATCCAGGTACTCTAGCTGATTTTAATCCTAATTCTTTAACAGCTTCTAAATCAACGTGATCAAATCCTACTGTTCTAGTTAAAACATATTTTAATCCACTTTTAGCTAAAAGCTCTAAGTTTTGTCTATCAGCCATACAGTTACCTCTAACCATTATAGCTTCAGCACCTATAGCTTCTTTTACATTTTCATGATTTAAACCAGTGTTAACTAATTTTAATTCATATCCATACTTATTTAATTTGTGGAAAAATTCCACCTCTGTATCTCTTACTCCATAACATACTAATTTGATTCCCATATTTATTTCCTCCTATGACTAAAAGAATTTAAATGAAATGCTTAAAAGCACTTCATCTAAATTCAAAATTTTATTTAAACAAATAATCCTAAATTTTTAATTACTTCTAAAATTACTATCCAAAATGGCATAGCAACTACTGCTACTATTGTTGATAATAATGAACAATTTGATGATAAAAGTGATTCTTTATCAAAGCTTATTGCATATGCTGCTGCAACTGTTGCAGTTGGAGCTGCCATCATTATTACTACTGTAGCTAATCCTACATATGACATAGGTAAAATACCTGTAACATTTAAAACATAAAGAATAACTATGTTTATAGCTGGTACTATGATTACCTTTTGTATGCTGTAGAACCATGAATCTTTTGATCCCATTGCTTCTTTAAATGGTATTGCTGCTAATTGAGCTCCTATTGCAAGCCAAGCAAGTGGTGAACATAAAGCACTTAAGTAAGTAAGTGGTTTATAAAGCCATGGTAAAGTTTGATCTATTCTTAAAAATGCAACTTCTTTTACTCCCTCTTTAGTTGTTACTGCAACTTGTGGAAGCATATCTTGGAATAACCATATAAATAATCCTAAGAATGTTGCTATTATTATTGGGTTTAAGAACATTTCTTTTAAGTTCTTTTTCATGTTTGACTTGTCCATTTTTACACCAGACATTTTGATATATCCATATGAGTATAAGAAAACTCTGTATGCAATGTTAAATATTGATGAATACATAACTCCTACTGCTCCATATACAGCTTGTACTATTGGAGTTCCGAAGAATGTAGTTGATCCAAATACTGTTAATACTCTAAGTACTTCTTGTTTTTCGCCTTTATACTTTGAATAAAGTATTTTAGTTACGAAAATTAAAAGAATGTAAATTACAAATCCCCAGATTAATAAACTCATACCTTCTTGTAAACTTTTCTTATTTATATCTACTAAGAAAGATTTTAAAGCTAATGCAGGAATTGCAACTGAAAGAACTACTTTTGTTAGAACTTTTGAAGCTCCATCATTTATTATGTTTTTTCTTCTTAAATAAAATCCTAAAAATATAATTGCTACTGATGAAAATATTGCACCCATAATTTCGTTATCAGTAAGTGTTTTTTGCAAAATCGATAATATATCCATTTTCGATTTCCTCCTCTTTTTTGTTTGTTATTTCTTTCACACTTATGTTATTACATTAACAAGTGCTAAACAATTATATTTAAGTTTCTAAAGAGTTTTTTAACTTATTTAAGTGAATAATAATGTTTTATTAGCGTTTTTTACTCATTTCTTATATATAATTAACCATTCTTTGTTAATTTTTAGATTATTAGAAATAAAAAAATGCTAGAAATTAATTAATTTCTAGCATTAAAAAATATAACTCTTCTTTATTTTCTAAGTTTATGTTATTTATTTCAATGAGACTTTTAGAATCTAAGTACTCCTGTATAGGATCTATAATATGAGTTAAATCATTTAAATCAAATTCTTTTCCTGAAAATATATCGATTCTTAAATCCATAGCATACTGTAAATTTTTATTTTCTTCTAAAACTTTGTATACAGTCTTTCCAAATCTATTAACATTTCCTATAGGCGTTAGATAAATGTTTCCTTCTTTTTTTATATTTCCAATTAAAATCTTCCTTATAAAAAAATTAAAAATCTCTTTTGTAAGTTTCTCTTTTTCTATATTTAAAGATCTATCTATAAAATTTTTATCTAATTTTATGTCTATATAATTTTTAAGTTTATCTTTAATAGATTTTATGTACAAATCGATTTTGCTTTTTCTTTCATCATCACCTAAAATCAAAACATTATCATTTTCATTTATCTCTTTTTCTATTATCTCTTCAAAGCACTTATAATTAGTTCTTGCAATACTTATAATACTTATACTTATCTCATTTACGAAAGCAGTATAAACCTTATAAAAACTTACCGCATTACCATGCCTTAAACATTTAACTTCACTTTTTACGGCTTTATCTTTATTTAAACTTCTAGAGATTCCCATTCCTTTAATTCCTAGATATAAAACCTTAACGCCCCTTCTACTATACATACTATCCCCCAAAATTATTACTTTATAAATTAAATATTTCTATTATCTTATCTTCGTTATAATTTAAAATAAGTTCTTCATTAAATCCAACTTCTTTTACAACTTCTTTGCAGTAATCGAATCTACCTATATCATAACATATATGAGAATCGCTACCAAAAATAATCATAGCACCTTGTTTTTCACATTCTTTTAATAACACTTTTGCATTATCTCTTGCACCTACTCTGAATCCGTTAGGCTTTAAAGATGAATTATTAAGTTCAAGTAAAACTCCTAATTTCTTTGCTTCTTTTACAACTTTTTCGTAATCAACAGGATATCTTGAATCGTCTAAATGCCCTATAACTTTTACGTTTGGATGTTTTATTGCGCTAATTACAGCATTAGTATTTTCTTCTTTTGTCCCAAAAGGAATGCAAGGTGGATGAAGGCTAACTATTGCATAATCTAAAGATTTTAATTCTTCTTCAGTCATATCTACAGTTCCTTCGTAATCTAGTATATTTACTTCTGCCCCTAAAAGGTTTCTTACATTACCTACTACTTTTGGAATTACTTTAAGATTATTAAAATGATAAATATGTGCTGTTCCTGGCATCATTGGCGCGTGATCTGATACACCTAGATATTTAAGCCCTTTTTCATTTGCTGAATCTATATTTTCTTTTACAGTACTATAAGCATGACCACTTGATATAGTATGACAATGTAAATCTATAAGTTCCTTCATTTTATTCATCCTTTCTTTTGTATTTTATAACTTTAAAATAGAAATAATTCCTTAAATATTCCTATATTTAAAAATTTAAACTTTTTAACCTTTTTATTATATCACTCTTATTTTTAATTTATAATATTAAACTATTATAAACTCATAAATTTATTTTAAAAATAAAAAACGGAAAGTAAACACTTTCCGTTTCTTATACTAATCTGAATTAAAAATATTACAAACCGGCACGTTTGTAATATAAATTTAAAATAGAATTTGAAATTTATGGACTAAATAATAAATCGGCACATCTACTACTTAGCTATTTCTATATATAATAATACTCCTTTTTTATTTTTAATCAATATTTGACAAAGCATTTTATATTTTCTTTTAAAATCATAGTGAAATTTTAAAAATAAAATAAAAGCCAAGGTTTAAACCTTAGCTTTTATTAAAAATTAAATACTAATTTCTTTTTCATTTAAATTTTTATCAACAGATAAAACCTTTTTATAAAAGAAAATAAATGTTATTACTGTAATAATAGTTGCTAAAACATCAGCTACTGGTTCAGAAACTAACACACCAAAGACTTTATTATTAAAAAAGTTTGGTAAAATTATAGCAAGTGGAATAAGTAAAATAACCTTTCTAAGAAGCGCTAATAATAATGATTTCTTTGCTTGGCCTAGCGCTAAGAATGTTTGCTGACAAGCTATTTGCGCTCCAAAAACTCCAATTCCTGCAAAGTATATCTTTATACTCCAAGACGTTTGTGCATAAAGTTCTGGATTTTTATTAAATATACTTACAAAAAATCCAGGGAAAGCCATAAGTAGTATCCACATAACTACTGTATAAGATAAACTTATTTTTAATAATAACTTAAAGGTTTCACGAACTCTTGAAAGCTTTTCTGCACCGTAGTTATAACTCATTATAGGCTGAGCGCCTTGAGTAAGACCCATAAGTGGAAGGATTACTATTTGCATAATACTTGCCATTATTGTCATAGCACCAACTGCCATATCTCCTCCAAACCTTGATAATTGATTATTCATTACAATAATCAATAAACTTTCTGTAGCTTGCATTATAAAAGGTGATATACCTAAAGCTAAAACTGAAAGCATAACCTTAACTTCTGGAACTAAAAAGCTCTTTCTTATTTTTAGTATTGTTTCTTTTCCAAATAAAAATTTTAAAACCCAAATTGCAGATACAAGTTGTCCACAAACTGTAGCTAGTGCAGCACCTTTAACACCCATATCAAATCCAAAAATTAAAATTGGGTCTAATATAATATTTATAATTGCACCTATCATAACAGTTGCCATTCCGATTTTTGCAAATCCTTGAGTGTTAATAAACGGATTCATTCCAAGTGCAATTTGAACAAAAACAGTTCCAATTAAGTAAATAGCTAAATAATCCATAGCATACCCTAAAGTATTACTACTTGCACCAAATGCTATTAAAATAGGTTCTTTAAAAATTAAGAATACTATAGTTAATAAAATCCCTACTCCTATAAGACTTGTAAAACTGTTTGTCATAATTTTTTCAGCACCATCATTATCTTTTTTACCCATTTTTATTGCAGCAAGTGGTGCACCACCCATACCAATAAGGGCACTAAAAGCTGATACTATCATAATTATAGGAAATGCAACCCCAACTCCAGCCATAGCAAGTTCTCCGCTAGCCATTCTTCCTATAAATATCCTATCTACAATGTTATATAAAACATTTACTAACTGTGCTATTATAGCTGGAAGGGCTAGACTAAAGAGTAATCTTTTAATTTTGCCATTACCTAAGTCAGTACTTTTTTCTTTTTCCATATTCACTTCTCCTTACGAAAACTTTAGTTTTTATATAATTTTTTAAAGTAAGTTTATACTAATACTTTATCTTTTTGATTTCAAGATTATTTTTGATGTTTTAAAACAAACCTTTTAATCCTTTTTAAAGCCTCAACTAAATCTTCCATAGAAGCTGCATAACAAGTTCTTATAAATCCTTCACCACAATCTCCAAAAGCGCTTCCAGGTACTGCTAATACCTTTTCTTCTAAAAGAAGCTTTTCACAAAACTCATCTGAAGTTAGGCCTGTTGATTTAATAGATGGGAATAAATAAAGTGCACCTAATGCCTCAAAACAATCAAGCCCCATCTCCCTAAAACCATTTAGCATAACTCTTCTTCTTCTATTATATTCATTTGCCATCTTTCTTACGCTTTCATCGCCATTTTTAAGTCCCTCTATAGCTGCGTATTGTGCTATAGTTGGAGAACACATTATTCCATATTGATGAATTTTTTTCATAGCATCTATTAAAACTTCGTTTCCACAAGCATATCCAAGTCTCCAACCTGTCATTGCAAAAGCTTTTGAAAAACCATTAACTACTAAAGTTTTATCTTTAACTTCTTCAAAAGATGCAAAAGATACATGCTTTTTATCATATGAAAGTTCTGAATATATTTCATCTGATAAAATAACTATATCTCTATCTTTAACAACATCTACTATTTCCTTTAGCTCTTCGTATGTCATTATTGCACCTGTTGGATTATTTGGAAATGGAAGGATTAAAACCTTAGTTCTTTCATTTATAGCCTCTAATAAAAGCTCTTTAGTTAATTTAAATTCATCTTCTTCTCTTAAATTTATTATCCTAGCTGTAGCGCCAGTAAAAGCTGTGCATCCTCTATATGCTACAAAGCTAGGTTCTGGAATTATAACTTCATCACCCGGTCCAACTAAAGCCCTTAGAGCTAGATCTATAGCTTCGCTTCCACCAACTGTTACTAAAATTTCAGTATTTTTATCGTAATCTAAATTATATTTTCTATATAAATAATTTGAAATTTCTTCTCTAAGTTCTACAAATCCAGCATTTGAAGAATAATGAGTATGTCCTTTTTCAAGAGAGTATATACCAGCTTCTGTTATATTCCAAGGAGTTACAAAATCGGGTTCTCCAACCCCTAAAGATATAACATCATCCATTTCATTTATCATATCAAAATATTTTCTAATCCCAGATGGCGGCATATTTTTAACGTTATCTAAAATCATTTTTTCCATCATCATACAAATATAGCCTCTCTTTCTTTAACCGTTTTATCTTTAAATATCCTTCCGTGGTCTTTGTATTTTTTAAGTACAAAGTGTGTAGCTGTTCCTTGAACGTATTCTTGAACTGATAATTTCTCAGATACAAACATCGCTACTTCCTTCATTGTTTTCCCTTCAACTATTACAGTTAAATCAAATCCCCCTGAACTCATTAAATAACAAGCTTTAACTTCTCTAAACTTATAAATTCTTTCTGCAACTTTATCAAAGCCTTGTCCTCTTTGCGGTGTTATTTTAACTTGGATTAAAGCTGTTACAGTTTCTGTTCCTGTATTTTCCCAGTTTATTAAAGTTGTATATCCTGCAATTATATTTTTTTCTTCATAATCTCTTATAGCTTCTCTAACTTCCTCGACAGATTTTCCAACCATAACGGCTATTTCATTATCTGTGTATCTACTGTTTTGTTCTAATACTTCTAAAATCTCTTCCATAATATAAAACCTCCTAAAAATAATAAAAACCTTACATCACTACAAAATGCAGGGACGAAGGTTAATTCCGCGGTACCACCCTAATAAGCAAAAGAATTTTGCTCTCTTAGTAATAGAAAAATTTTTCTAATTTCTCTATAACGTGAGAAAGACGTCTAATTTTATTAAGCTTTAAGCTTAGTTCTCAAAAAGAAATTCAAGAGCTGCTTTCTATATAAAAATCTTATCACACTCTCAGCAAACGTTGACTCTCTTTAAAGATTTATTATATTTACTCTTCTCTATCAATATTTTTAATAATATTCATTTTTATATATTATAAATATATCTTACAAATATTTCAATACTTTTTTTATTACAAATTAGATTTTTTCCTTTTTATGGTTTATAATATTAGTAAAGGTTTACTGAAAAAGGGAGGGGTTTTATGCTTAATAAAGTAAATTTTCACACTCATACTTCAAGATGCCTTCACGCTAAAGGTACTGATGAAGAATATGTAATTTCTGCAATAGAAAAAGGGTTAGATGTTTTAGGATTCAGTGATCATGCACCTTATCCAGATAACAGGTATGGACTTAGAATGCAATACAACGAATTAGATGATTATATGAATTCTATTTTAAATTTAAAAAAGAAATATAAAAATAAAATTTCTATAAAACTTGGTTTAGAAATTGAATATAGCAAAAAAAACTTAAATTATTACAAGCACCTTTTAAATGATTTTGATTATTTAATTTTAGGACAACACATAACTGTTACAAAGGATAATCCTTTTATAAATAATTTTGAACTTACTTCTACTAAAGATTATATAGCTTACGCTAAATCTATAAGTGATGGCTTAGATACAGGACTTTTTAAAATACTAGCTCATCCTGATTTGATTTTTTTAAACAAATTAGATTTTGACGATAACTCTTTAAAGGCTATAGATATAATAATAAATGCTTGCAAGAAAAATAAAACCATTTTAGAACTTAATGCAAATGGTATAAGAGCTGGAAAATTCGATTTTCCTGACGGATATAGGTATAGATATCCTTATAAAAGATTTTGGGATAGAGCTAAGGAGGCAGGTTTAAAGGTTATAGTTTCATCTGATGCACATACCCCAGAACAAATTTTTGATGAAGCTACAATTAAAGCTTATGACTTAGCTAAAGAGTGGGATTTAAATTTAGTATATAGCTTAGAATAAATTTAGGGTGCTTTTAAAAGCACCCTATTATTTTAATAATATTTTTAAATCTTCCTCTGCTGTACTTATAGGCTTTAAATTAAATGTTTTTATTAAAAAGTCTAAAACGTTTGGACTTAAAAATGCAGGAAGAGAAGGACCTAGTAATATATCTTTTACTCCTAAATATAAAAGTGCAAGTAAATCGCATACTGCCTTTTGCTCATACCAAGATAAAACTATAGATAAAGGTAAGTCGTTAATATCAACTTCAAAGGCATCTGCTAAAGTCATAGCTATCCTAACTGCTGAATATGCGTCGTTACACTGCCCTACGTCTAAAAGCCTTGGAATTCCTTTTATTTCTCCAAAATTTAATTTGTTAAATCTATATTTCCCGCAAGCTAAAGTTAAAATAACGCAGTCTTTTGGAATTTTTTCTGCAAGTTCTGTGTAATAGTTTCTTCCCGGCCTTGCACCATCGCAACCGCCTATTAAAAAGAAATGTCTTATATCACCTGAATTAATTAATTCTATTATCTTTTCTGCATTTTCTAGTGTTGCATTTCTTGCAAAGCCTACAGTTATTTCTTTTACCTCTTCGTCTTCTAAAAATCCTGAAAGTTCTAATGCTTTTTCAATAATGGAACTAAAATCTTTTGTTAAATCTTCTTTTGTCTCTATATGTTTTACCCCTTCATAACCCACAACACTAGTTGAGAAAATCCTATCATTATAACTATCTCTAGGTTTCATTAAGCAGTTTGTAGTCATTAAAATACATCCTTCTAAGCCGTCAAACTCCTCCTGTTGATTCTGCCAAGCACTACCAAAGTTTCCTACTAGATGTTTATATTTTTTAAGTTCTGGATAGCCGTGTGCAGGGAGCATTTCTCCGTGTGTGTATATATTTATTCCTTTTCCTTCTGTTTGCTTTAAAATCATTTCTAAATCTTTTAAATCATGTCCTGAGACTATTATAAAATGTCCTTTTTTTATCTTTACATTTACTTTTGTAGGTTTTGGATTTTCAAAGCTTTCTGTATTTGCTTTATCTAATAGTTTCATAACTTTAACGCTGATTTCTCCAGTCTTTAAAGTTAGTTCTATTAAATCATCTACACTTTTTTTAGGGTCAGTTATACCTTCTAAAGCTTCAAAATAAAATTTATCTACCTCTACATCCCTATAGTTTAAAAACCTAGCTTGATGGCTATAAGCTGCAATTCCTTTTAACCCGTATAATATAGTTTGCCTTAAAGATCTTATATCTTGATCTAAAGAATCATCAAACATTATAGAAGCCCTTTTACTATATTTTAAAATACCATCTACAGACTTATCTAATTCGTAAGTCACTTCTTCCCTATCGTCTTCTAAATCTAGAGTATCATCTAATAATTTAAGTTTTAATTCATTTAAACCTTTAAGGCATTTTATATGTTCTTTAAAATCAAAATTTACATTAGTTAAAGTCATAAATAATGCATCCTCTATAGCTTTTATATAAATATCTTCTATAAAACCCCCTCTATCTAATACGCTTTTACCGATTATGCCAATCCCCTTAACTTCATAAATTATCATATCTTGAAAAGCTGCAATTTCTGGAGTTTTTCCACAAACACCAACCCTTGTACAACCTTTTCCTCCAACTGTTTGCTCACATTGGTAACAAAACATCTTATTTTCCATTATATGCCCTCCTAAAATTTATATCATTTTAGTTTCTCTAACATAATCTAATTTTATTCTATCTCTAAAAATAAAAAGAAGAATGCGCAAAATGCACACCCTTCTTTATATATCGAACTATCTCCAGCAACCGTCACAATCGAAGTCACATTCGTCTTTTTCTTCTTCTCTACATTCTTCTTTAAAGCATTCAACAGCTTTAATAAAGCAACAGTCAGTTCTCTTCATTAATTCAGCTAAGTTTTCACTTAAAATTCTTGCTCTCTTAATATATTCTTCAGCTTCACAGTCTAATTTAGCAGCTTCCTTATCAAATCTTAAAGCTTGCTCTCTTAAACAATTAGCCTTATTTTCTAAACAATCAGCTTTTCTTTGTAAACATTCAGCTTTTTCTAAAAGTTCTATAATGCATGCTTGTAATTTTTGAGCTTTGCAAGCAAGTTCTTTTGCTGCATGTTCTATTCTTTCACATTTGTTATCTTTACAATTATTTCTTCCACAACTCATTGTTTTGTATCTCCTATTATTATATTAAAGTTTGTACTTACAATAATAATTTATGAGAGATACCTTTTTTGTGTTACATAAATAATTATTTTTCTATAATTATTTTAATTTTTTCTTTTTCTATCCCTAAAACATCTCTTTTATTATCTACATATTCTTTTATTATTTTGATTGCTTCTTTTGTAATTATTTCTCCAGGACAAATTAAAGGTATTCCAGGAGGGTATGGAATTAAGGCTTCTTTTGAGATTTTACCTATACTCTCTTCAAAAGTAACTTCTTTAGTTTCGCTATTAAAAACTTCAAAAGGTTCTAACATCTTCTTTGGAGAGATACTATAAAACTCAGCTTCATCTATAGATTTTATAGTATTTAAATCTAATTCTTTTAAGCTTTTTAAAATAAGTTCAAAATCTTCTCTTTTATTTATAGGAGATATTATTAAAACTACTCCGCGACTAAAACTCATTTCACATTGAACTTTTTTACCTCGTAAATATTCTAAAAGCTTATGACCGCAATAGCCTTTATCTAAAATAACTATATACCTGCTTTTATCAACGTCATAATCTTCTTTTAGCATTTCACTAGATAAAATATTTATCCCATTTATTTTATTTATCTTTTCTTTATATTCTTCTCCTAAAGATATTAATCTATCATAATCTTCTTCACCATACTTTTCTAAATAATATCTTCCATAATCTAAAGATGCCATTATTAAATATGATGGAGATGTTGTCATTAATGCATTCATATAAAATCTTAAGTTTTCTGATTTATCATTAACTAAAAGATACCCGCCTTGAGTTAGTGATGGTATAGTTTTGTGTGCACTTAATATAACGTAATCTCCTAAATGCCAAATATTTTTAGGTAGCCTTTTAGAAAAGCCAAAGTGTGCACCGTGTGCACCATCTATTATTATTTTAAGGCCTTTAGTTTTTAGATCTTTTAATATTTCTTCTAAGTCATAAGTTATCCCAAAATAATTAGGGTTTGTTAAAATTATTCCTTTTGGATTTTTAGATTTTTCTAAGGCATTATAAATTTTTTCTTTGCTTGGAGGTAAAAATATATCTTTTTCTTCATCTATTACAGGCTCTATATAAGTAACTTTAAGTTTTTTCATTATAAGAGCATTATAAACTGATTTGTGGCAGTTTCTTTCAACTAAAACCTCATCACCTTCATTAAAGGCGCTAAAAATAGAAATAAGATTTCCACCTGAACTTCCATTAACCATAAAATATGCTGATTTTACTTTGTAAGCTTTAGCTAGTAATTCTTGTGATTTTTTTATGATTCCTTCAGGGCATTGAAGATTATCTAATGGATCTACTTCCGTTATATCTAAAAAACCCATATTTTCTGCAAACTCTTTTCCTATTTCATCTCTTAAAAATGCCTTTCCACACTTATTGCCTGGCATAGATAAAATTAAGTTGTTTTCTTTGTGGTATTTTATTAATTCACTTAATAAAGGTAATTCTCTTTCCATTGTAATCTCCTTTTATCTAAAAAATTCTTCTTTTATATATTACCCTAAAATAAAAAAAAGGAGTAGAAAAACTCCTTTTAAAAACAATTATTTATTTATTACTATCTCAGTAGAACAATTTTCAAACACTTTTTTATAAGCACTTAAAAGGTCTTCTAAATCTATACATTTAAGAATATCTATTTCTCTTTCGTATAAGGTACAGTCATTAAACATAGTATTATATGTTGATAATTCTTTAGCTAAAACTATACTTTGTTCTTCTTTAAATAATCTTTTTAGCTTTATAGATTTAATTAAAGAATTTATTTTTTCTTTAGTTATATTTTCAAGCTTAGAATGTAATTCTTCCTTAGATAAATCTAACACATAAAGTGCCTCATCTATATTTTCTTTTGAAATATTTAAACCTATTTTATAGAGCTTTATATATTTTTCAAAAGCTATTTTAGGAAGAACGTCATAAACTAACCCTCTCTCTGTTCTTAATTTAGTATAAAGGATTGAGTCTACCCCTTCAGCGTATAGTTCATTTATTATTCTTAAAGCGCTAAGTTCTTTAAGATTTAAATTATCTATAGGATATACTCTTAAAATCCTTGAAGTGTTTGATGATTCTCTAGTATTTTTGTATTCATTAAATTCTATATCATAAGAAGCTTCTTTTATAAAAGATTCATTTTTTGTTTGTTTGTTAAAATATTTATGCACTGCATCTAAAACTTCGTTAAATTCTAAATCTGTAACTACAGCTATACTTATATTATCTAAGGTATATCTATTTTTATAAAATCTTTTTATATCTTCTAAAGTTAATCTATCTAAATCTTCTATTCTACCTATAATAGGGTATTTAATCCTTCTATTATTAAAAGTGTTAAAAAACAATTTATCTTCTGAATACTGCTCTAAATCGTCATCCCACTCTTTTAATTCTTCTTTAATTACAGAAAGTTCTTCTTTAAATCCTTCTTCTTTAAATGATGGATTTAATATAATATCACTAAAAAGTTCTAAACCTCTTTTTAAATCTTCGCTTAATAATGTTCCATAATATATAACATAAGGGTAATTAGTCATAGCATTTTGAAAACCAAATATCTCACTTAATTCCTTATTTATATCACTTTCGCTTCTTTTAAAAGTTCCTTTATACACCATATGTTCAGTTGCATGGGCTACTCCAAATAAATCTTCTTCAGTAGCTGCCCCTGCATCTACTGAAATACTAATAGATGTAAGGCTTGAAACTCCTTTTTTATAAATAAGTTTAGCTCCGTTATCTAGTATATACTCTTTCATAACTAACTACCCCCTAAATTTTATTCTACTGCTTTTAAAGCTATAGCACATTCAATTCTTTTCTTTTGCATTTTACATCCAAGTTCATATGGAATTTTCATATCCCCATTAAATGAGAAGTTGTTTGCTTGACATCCACCACTACAGTAGAATCTAGCCCAACACTCTTTACATTTTGGCTTGTTGTAGATATGTGCTTTTTTGAATTCTTTTGAAAGTTCTTTATCAAATGAATCATCATAGATTGTTCCTAATTTAAACTCTTCTTTTCCTACGAATTGGTGACATGGATAAACGTCTCCTTGAGGAGTTATAGCAACATATTCAAATCCTGAACCACATCCTGAAATTCTCTTATAAACGCAAGGTCCACCTTGTAAGTCTATATTGAAGTGATAGAAGTTAAACTCGTCCCCTTCTCTCTTTCTTCTTGACATTTCATCAAATAATTCATCGTAGTTTTTAAAGATTTCATCTAAATGCTCTTCTTTAAGTTCTAAAGCGTGACCTTTTTCAAGAACAACAGGCTCTATTGAAATCTCTCTAAATCCTTCGTTTACCATAGCCATTACATCATTATAAAAATCAGTATTTGCTCCAGTAAATGTTCCTCTTACGTAGAATTGTTTGCTCTTATCTCTTCTTTCAACCATCTTTTTGATGTTTGGAAGGATATCATCGTATGAACCAGTTCCATCAACTTTAATTCTAACATTATCGTTAACTTCTTTTCTTCCGTCTAAAGAAAGGATTATATTTCCCATTTCTTTATCCATAAAGTCCATCATATCATCATTTAAAAGAGTAGCATTTGTAGTCATAGTGAATCTTATATTTTTCTTCCACTTTTCTTCGTTTTCTCTAGCGTATGCTATTATATCTTTTATAGTATCCATTATCATAGTTGGTTCTCCACCGAAAAGATCTATTTCGATGTTTCTTCTAGGACCACTTCTTTTAACTACGTAATCTATTGCTTTTTTTGCAGTATCTAAAGTCATAACACCTTTGTGTCCGTGGTATTCCCCTTCATCTGCAAAGCAATATTTACATCTTAAGTTACAGCCGTGGATTATATTTAAACATACTGCTTTTATGTAATCTCTATCATCCATAGAGCTATGTGCGATATCTTCATACATATCTTTAGTGTATAGTAAACCTTCGTCTACTAATTGTTTTATTTCATCGTAAGCTTCACTTAGTTCTTCTTCTTTGTATTTACCTTTAAGTTCACTTAGTAAAACTTCTTTTTCTCTAAGCTTTTCATCGTCTACTAAATCGTATACTAATTCGTCTACAACGTGAACTGCTCCTGTATTTACATCAAGGATAAAACAATCGTTTCCTTGTTTAAATTTATGAATTAATGCCATTTAAAACTCCTCCATTTGTATATGGTATAAAAGCTAAATGATATGCTTTTTTGTTTAGCATATCATTTAGCCTTTTCATTGTATTTAACAACTAACTTTTAAAACTTTATACTAGTTTTCGCACTCTAAGTTTGCAACTGTACATGAAGTTTTACATGCTGATTGACATGAGTTAGCACACTCTTTACATCCAGGTTTTTTTAAGCTGTTTTTGATGTTAGTTTTGTTTATTGTTTTGATGTGTTTCATAATAAACTCCTCCATTATAAAAAAATACTCCATAATTGTAGCATATTTAAGCCTTTTATACCAGTTAGTTTTCTTTTAGAGATAAGAAATATAATATTACTTTTCTGTAAATCATACTACTTTTTAATATCTTTTATATAAAATCCATTATTATATATTTCTTTATCATATTTAATCTCAATATCTTTTACTGCTTTATAAGTATATTTATCAAAAACAAATGGAATGCTTAAAAACTCTTCTTCAGTATCATCTTCCCTTTTAAAATCTGTGTATAATTCGTAATAACTTGAACCACAGGCAAGCATTGCTTTAATTCTTATATATTCGTCTTTGCTTTCACCTAAAAGCTCAAGTAAGGCTTTTTTTGCATTTTCTTCTATTTTTATATTCATATAATACACTCCTATCTTTAATTTAATAATATTATTTTAAATCTAGAATATATATTTTATACGCTTAAAAGCTGCACCTAAATTAAAAGGTGCAGCTAAATATTAGAAAAATTTTAAGGTTTATTTTAAAACTTCTAGTGCCACTGCATTTAATAAACTCCAAGGTTTATTAAAGTGTGGTTGGAAGAAGAAATCAGTCATTGCAAGTTCTTCTACTGTCATTTTATTTTGAATTACAACTGAAAGTGTATTCATAAATTGAGTTAAGTCTTCTTTAGAGATTATTTGACCTCCTAAAACTCTTCTTGTATCTTTATCAAAAACTATTTTAACCATAGCTTTTTCTGTAGTAGGCATAAAGTCAGCTCTATAATCATCTTTTAAAACTGAAACTCCGATATTTAATCCTGGAACTAATGCTGCTCCTTCTTCTGTTAAACCAGTTGAAGCTATACACTGATCGTATATCTTAATACCTGATGTTCCTTGAGTTCCCATATATTTTAGTTTAGGCTCTTTAATATTTTTAGCAACTAAAGTTCCCATTCTTACTGCATTTGTTGCTAAAGGAATATATCTATCTTCTCCTGTTGGGTTGTATTTAACTACGCAACAATCTCCAGCTGCAAAAACATCTTCTTTGCTAGTTCTCATATATTCATCTATTATTATAGCGCCATTACTTAATGTATCTAATTTACCTTTAACTAAAGCTGTTGCAGGTGCAAATCCAATACATAATATAACTAAATCTCCATTATGAGTTCCTTTATCAGTAACTACTTTAGTTACCTTTCCATCTTTTCCTTCAAAACGGCTAACTCTTTCACCTAACGCTAAATTAATTCCGTGATTTTTAAATTCAGCTTCTGCTATATCTGTAAATTCTTTGTCTAAGTACTTTGGCATAATTCTTTCTTCTGCATCTATTAAAGTAACTTCTTTTCCTAAAACTTCAAAAGCTTCAGCAAGTTCTACTCCAATATAACCTGCACCTATAATAACTACGCTTTTTGCATCTTTTCCTCTTCTTACTACTTCTTTTGCATGATTGTAATTTTTACAAAGAAGTATATTATCTAAATCTCCGCCTTCAAACTTTGGAACTATTGGCCAAGAGCCTATAGTTAAAACTAATTTATCGTAGTTATCATAAAACTCTTCATTAGTTTCTAAGTTTTTAACTTTAACTTTTTTATTATCAAAATCTATATCTAAAACATCATGTTTCATATTTGTTTTAACACCTAAAGTGCCTAAGGCATCTGGTGAACTATAAAACATATCTTCAAGTGCCTTAACTACTCCACCTACATGAAGTGCAATCCCACATGATAAAAATGAAATATTATCGTTTCTTTCGTAAATAGTTATTTCAGCATCCTTATATTCCTTTTTTAAATTTACAACTGTTGCTGTTCCAGCATGTGTACATCCAACTACTATTACCTTCATCTTAATCCCTCCAAGATATTTATTATTATTGAATATTAATTATCTTCTACTTATAGTTAAATAATACTCTTTCTCTTAGTATTTGTAAATAATTATTTTGTTAATTTTTCTACATTATTTTTTAAATAATTTTCACTTATTTATTTTGTATCCTTTTTATATATTTAATGCATGAAATAATGTTTAAAAAAAAGCATAGAAAGATTTAATTTTTCTTTCTATGCTTACAATATTATAACTATCTTATAAGTTCCCATTCTTTATTTTTATCTTCGTCGCCTTTTGCTATTTCTTCTTTTTTCATCTCTATTCTCTCTTCTTGAGTAACTGTTTCATATTTTTTATCAGAATGATGTTTTACCATCTTTTCTTCTTCAGCTTTTATTATTTTTTTTATTTCATTCATTATATTCTCCTCCTTAGATTTATTTAATTTCATTATATCATTTGCAAATATTATAAAACTTATTAATAATATACAATTAACATTTTTTTCACAGTATTTATATGATAGAATGTTTTTAATGATTTTTTTGAGGTGATAAAATGAAATTTTTTAAAAATAGATATGGATTTGATTTATTATCTTTATTTTTACTTGTATTAAACCTTTTATGTGGAATACTTTCTATGTTCATTCCATTTATAAGTATTTTAGGACTAGCTCTTATATTTATTGTAATCCTTAGAGCACTTTCTAAAAATATAGTAAAACGTGAAGGTGAAAACTATAAATTTATATCTAAAGCAAATTCTTTTTTAAGTAAGCGTGGCAAAGCTATACCTTATATGCCTAGAATAACTTTTGAACATTTAGGATTTGGTTTTTCACAGATGTTTTCTAGAATGAAATACAGTATAGACCAAAAAAAGAAGTTTAAAATAGTTAAATGTCCAAACTGCAAACAAAAACTCAGATTACCAAGAGGTAAAAAGAATATAATCGTAACTTGCAAAAAATGCTCTAAAGAATTTAAGATGAGAACATAAAAAACGGTAGTATTTTTACTACCGTTTTTTACGTTATTTATTTATATTAATTTAAGTTACAAACTACATCTAATCCAAAATGATCTGATACTACAGTTTCATTTTCCCCATTAAATATCACTTTAGATTCTATTACTTTAATCTTTTTATTAGATAGAATTAAATCTATCCTCTTATCTACTGTAGATTCCCAGCCGTCAATCTTACCGATTACTGTAATCCCAGAATCTTTATTTTCTGCTAAATCAAATGTATCAAAAAGTGAATATTCTTTTGTTAAATAATCATACCCTTCATTTTCTACATAAGCTTCACTATTAAAGTCTCCCATAAGAATCGATATTCTATTTTTATCTATTTTTTTCATTATTTCATCTATTTGATATTTTGAACTTTCTTCTTCATCTTTAAACCACCCTAGATGACAAGAATAAATATCTATTACCTCGTTTTCTTCTTTTATAGTTACCTTTAATATTTTTCTTGTTTTCCAGTAGCTTTTATCTTTTATTTTTGATACAAAGAAGCTTTCTTTAGAAATCATTTCTTTTTTAGTTAAAATTGCAAGCCCTTCTTCAAATCTATCATATCCTATGTGAGAGTAATCCCAAAACAAGTTATAATCTTTATTTAACTTTTTAAGTTCCTTTTGTATTCTTAAAGCATAATTATCATTTCTAAGATTATCATATTCTATTAAATAATCTATGCTTTGACTTGCCTCTTGAAAAGCTATAACATCATAATCATTTTTAGCTATAACTTTTACTGTCTCTAAAATCTTTTCTTCATAATTTTCTTCCATAAAGCTATGGCAATTTAAAGTTAATAATCTCATTTTTATAATCCTAATACATCCTGTATATCAGACTTTAAGACATCTGCCTTAGGTCCGTATATAGCCTGTACTCCCTTATCTTTTAAAATTAATCCTAAAGCTCCTTCTTTTTTCCAAGAAGCTTCATCTCCTACTTCATCTATATCTTTTACAGTTACACGAAGCCTTGTCATGCAAGCATCGACATCTTCAATGTTTTCTTTGCCACCTAATAACTCTATTATAGCATTTACTCTCTTGTCATTAGATTCTTTTCCTTTAGACTCTTCTTCCTCTTCATCATCTATATAGTTACCCATTCTTCCTGGAGTAGCTATTTTAAACTTTTTAATTAAGAAGTTAAATAAAAAGTAGTTTGCAAAGAAGAAAATTATACAAGCTATAGCAAAGTTAATTAAATCTCCAATTAATCCTGCATTTATCATAAGAGGCGTTCTTGTTAAGAACTCTATTCCTCCAAAGGCATGTATCCTTAAATTCACAATATCTGCAAGGGCAAAAGCTATACCTGTTAATACTGCATAAGCAACATAAAGAATTGGTGATATAAACATAAACATAAATTCAATAGGTTCTGTTACACCTGTTAATATAACTGCAAGGGCAGCTGATAAAAATACTGGTTTGTATTTTGATTTCTTTTCTTTATCAACGTTTTTATACATAGCAAGCGCTATACCCATTAATGATGCAAATGATCCTATAACTTGTCCTACCTTAAATCTTGCAGGAGTTACTGAGTGAAGTAAATTATTATAAGCTGACATATCTCCAGCATCTTTTAAGTTATTTAAATCTGTTATCCAAGCAAGCCATAGAGGGTCTTGTCCTGCAACAGTTGTTCCAGCAGCTGGCCCTGTTAATATGTGATAAACTCCTCCAAGTTCTGTATAGTTCATAGGAACTGTAAGCATGTGGTGAAGTCCAAATGGTAATAATAAACGTTCTAATGTACCGTATACAAATGGAGCTAAAATAGGCGCTGAATCTTTTGAAGCTGCAAGCCATGCACCAAAAGCGTTTAATCCTGATTGTAAGATTGGCCAAACTATTGAAAGTATAATTGCAACTATTGTAGAACCTACAATAACCATAAACGGTACAAATCTTTTACCGTTAAAGAAAGCTAGTGAGTTTGGTAATTTGTTAAAGTTATAATATTTATTATAAAGGTATGCCCCTAAAAATCCTGCTATAATTCCAACGAAAACTCCCATATTTAAAGCTGGTGCTCCTAAAACCGATGTAAAGTAATCCTTTACTATAAGCTCGCTTCCAAATAAAGAGTGAACTGTTGACCCTTTTTCTAATAGCATATCATTAGTTACACCAAATATAACTCCTGTTATTCTATTAGTTAAAACGAAAGCCAAAAGCCCTGCAAAAGCACCGCCTGCACGTTCTTTTGCCCAAGAACCACCTATAGCTACTGCAAATAATATATTTAAGTTTCCAATAATTCCCCAACCGATATCTTCCATAACTCTTGCAATAGTCTTAACTATAGAAACATCGATATACATTCCTAAAACTTTACCTAATGAAATCATTATTCCGGCAGCTGGCATTACAGCAACTACTACTAGTAAAGCCTTACCAAACTTTTGCCAGAAATCAAATGAACCTAATTTGAACTTCTTCATTATTAACACTCCTCTTTTTTCTCAATATCCTTTTATATTAAAATTTATAAAGTCTACATTCGTAAGGTCTTAATATAACCTTTTTAGTATCCTCAGTATCTGATACTTCATAATTTGAAATTATAAGATTTTCCCCTTTTAATTCTACCTCTTCATACTCGTATAATGCTTTATCTTCTGTTAAGTTACATATTATAATAAATTGCTCATCTTCTAATTTTCTAGTGTATGCATATATTTTTTCATCATCTTTTAAGATTAAATCGTATTTACCATATATAAGTGCATCATTTTCTTTTCTTATTTTTATAATCCTTTTATAGAAGTTTAAAATTGAATTTTCATCCTCTTCTTCTCTTTTAACATTTATTTCTTTATATGAAGGATTAATTTTTATCCAAGGCTTTCCTTCTGTAAAGCCTGCATTTAAAGAATCGTCCCATTGCATCGGCGTTCTAGTATTATCTCTAGATACTGCCCAAACGTATTTTAAAGCCTCTTCTTTAGACTCTCCAAGCGCTAAACTTTCGTTATAAATATTTATTGATTTAACGTCATCGTATTCTTTTATAGATTCAAACTTAACGTTAGTCATTCCTATTTCTTGTCCTTGATATATAAATGGAGTTCCACATTGCATAAAATACATAAGGGCTAATGATTTTGCACTTTCTTTTCTGTATTTAGTATCATTTCCCCATTTTGAAACTACTCTTGGAATATCATGATTTTCTATAAATAAAGCGTTCCAACCGACCCCTTCTAAATTGTATTGCCAAGAACTTAATATTTCTTTTAGCTCTTTAACATTTAATTTAAAATCATCTTCAGCTCCCCAAAGGTCTAAATGCTGAAATTGAAATACCATATTGAATTTCCCAGACTCTTCTGAAACCCAAAGGTTTGCATCTTCTGAACTCACTCCGTTAGCTTCTCCAACTGTCATAATGTCATACTTTTTAAATGTTTCTTCTTTTAATTCTTCTAAGAAGTCGTGAATACCCTCTTGATTCATATGCTTATCAAATGATGAAACGTATCTATCACCATTTGGGTTATCCATATCTTTAAGTCCTTCTTCTTTTTTAATATGACTTATAGCATCAACTCTAAATCCATCTATCCCTTTATCAAGCCACCAGTTTATCATTTTATAAACTTCGTTTCTCATATCTTTGTTTTCCCAATTTAAATCTGGTTGCTTTTTAGTAAATAGATGCATATAGTACTCGCCTGTTTTTTCATCGTATTCCCAAGCGCTTCCTGAAAAAATACTTTCCCAGTTGTTTGGTTCTTTATTTTCACTTCCTGATTTCCAAATATACCAATCTCTCTTCTCGTTATCTTTAGAAGATCTAGATTCTAAAAACCAAGGATGCTCATCGCTTGTATGATTTACTACTAAATCAATAATTAACTTCATATCTCTTTTATGAACTTCCTTTAAGAAATTATCAAAGTCTTCCATAGTACCGAAGTCTTCCATTATATCCTTATAATCGCTTATATCATATCCATTATCATCATTTGGAGATTTGTACATAGGACAAATCCAAATAACATCTATCCCTAAATCTTTTATATAATCTAATTTAGAAGTAATTCCATTTATATCTCCGATTCCATCTCCATTTGAGTCTTTAAAACTCCTTGGATAAATCTGATATCCGCAGGCTTCCTTCCACCATATTCTTTTCATAATCTTCCTCCACTAGCTAAGCTACGTGCAACCGTTTGCACTATCATAATTGTATTATACTTAAAAATTTAAAATTCTCAAAATCTATAAACATTCAAATTTTGAAATTATCTTTACAATACTCCTAAATACTAATTATTTCACCTTTTGTGCAACCGTTTGCACAAAAAATTATAAAAAAAGAATCTACCTTAAAGATTCCCTTTCTATAAGTTCTGTTTTTACAATTTTGAAATTTTCTTTTATTTCTTTATCTTCTAGTTTATTAATTAAAAGTTCAATTGCAGAGTATCCAAGTTCACTTCCATTAATATCTACTGATGAAAGGGCTGGCTTTTGAAATTTTGCAATTGAAATGTTATTAAATCCTACAACAGAAATTTCTCTGCCGCTTTCGTTTACAGCTTCAAGTATTCCAAGTGCTAACAAATCATCAGTTCCAACTATAGCTGTTACACCTTCTTTTAAAACTTCTTTAGATAATTTATATCCTTCTTCTATAGTAAAGCTTTCCCCTTCTTTTATGATATTTCTATCTATATTTATCCCTTTTACCAAAATCCCTTGAAGATACCCTCCAAGCCTATCTCTTGATACATTCATATCTTTTTTAGCTCCAACAAAGCCTATCTTCTTGTGACCTTTTTCTATTAATTTTAAAACCACATCTTCCATAGCTTTAAAGTTATCGTTATCTACCCACAAACCTTCTTTAGGATTTTCAGGTCTTCCTATAGTTACGTAGGGGAAGTTTTTATCATTTAAATTTTTAATGCATTTATCGTTAACTGTCGTACTTAAAAGGCAAATTCCATCTATCATATTATTTGATGAAAAGTCGTTTATGCTTTTAATAAGTCCTTCTTCTTCCTCACTAAAAGAATACATTATATGATATCCCTTTTCTCCAGCACAAATGCTCATTCCCTTCATAGCTTGAATAAAGAAAGGATTTGAAAAAGAATCTTCTGCTTCTCTTGGAATTATTACGCCTAAAATCTTAGTTTTATTGATAGCTAAACTTCTAGCTATTACGTTTGGCTTATAATTAAGTCGTTCTATAGCAGCATTTACCTTTTCTTTTGTTGTTTCACTTATTCTAGAGTCGTTAGATAAAACTCTTGAAACTGTAGATTTAGAAACGCCAGAAAGGCTTGCTACATCTTTTATTGTAACCTTCATTTTTAGGCTCCCCTTTCAAAAATTAAAAATGTAAGTATATTCTACCATATAGATAAAAACTATTAAACTTCTCTAAGTTCTTTTAAAGTTTCTCCAATTATTTTAATTCCTTTTAAAATCTCTTCTTCTGAAACTCTAGATATCCCAAGCCTAAAAGTATTATTATTTTTAGTTTCTACTTTAAACACATCGCCTCTCATAAATAATACACCTTTTTTATAGCATCTTTTTAATAATTCATCTGTATCTATATCATTAAACCCTACATAAATATGAAGACCACCTTCTCCCCATATAAAATCAGGTTTTATATATTTTTCTATGCATTTTAAGGCATATTCATATTTACTTTTATAAAATTTCCTTACCCTTTTAATATGCTTATTAAATTCTCCACTTCTAAGGTATTCATATAAGATACCTTGGTCTAAAAATGAAGTATGAATATTTTTGCACCTCTTTACGCTCTCTAAGGTGTTTATAGCATCTTTACTTCCTATAATCCAACCTATCCTAAGTCCTGGAAATAATATTTTTGAAAAAGAAGAAACATATAAAACCCCATTACTATAATTATCTAAAGCTGCAATTGGTGCTAAGTGAGAGTTGTTGTGTAAAAGTTCTTCGCTAAATCCATCTTCTATAATAGGAACGTTATATTCTTTAAAAATATTATAAACTTCCCTTCTCTTTTCTCCACTTAAAATTATTCCAGTTGGATTGTGATAAGAGGGGATTAGATATCCAAACTTTATTTTTTTAGTTTTTAATTTTTCTTTTAATATATCTAAATCAATTCCATCTTCTTTCATAGGGACACCTATTAAATCTAAGCCGTTTACTTTCATAAGTTTAATAGCTGTATTGTGGCTTGGATCTTCAAGGATTATTTTATCTCCCTTTTCTGTAAAAGCTGAAATGATTAAATCTAAACCTTCTGTAAAACCATTAGTTATAATTATATCTTTTCCTTCAGTTTTTACTCCTTTTTTCTCCATATACTTTAAGATATATTCCATAAGAGGTTTATACCCTTTTGCATATCCATAATTAAGAAGCTTATCGCCTTCAATAGATATTCTATTTAAAAAGGATCTTTTAAAGCTATCTATATCAAATAAATCTCCTTCTGGTGAAATGCTTTTAAAAGAAATAACGCCTTTTTTATAAGAGAGCTCCCCTTTTACTATATCTAATTCTTCTGATAAATTGCCATAATTCGATCTTTCTTTTTCCCAGGAAATACTCCATTTTTCACTTACTTTTTTACTACTTTCTAAAACAAATGTACCTCTTCCTTTTATAGTATATAAGACGCCTTTAAGTTCTAGGTTTTCATAAGCTGAAATAACTGAGTTACGGCTTACTTTAAGCATTTTACTTAAGTCTCTACTTGAGGGCATTTTACTATCTTTTACAATTATCCCCTCATCTATCATATCTTTTATATAATTTTGTATTTGAATATAAATAGCCTCGTCTTCTTTAAGCTTAAAACTAAAAAAATCCATAACTTACTCCTATTTTAAGAATATTTAATCATAAGGTCTAAAAGTTCACTAAATCCTATCCCTAATACTTTTGCACTTTTAGGAATTATAC
Source organism: Clostridium sp. LY3-2 (assembly GCF_024705715.1). Classification (NCBI taxonomy): domain Bacteria; kingdom Bacillati; phylum Bacillota; class Clostridia; order Eubacteriales; family Clostridiaceae; genus Clostridium; species Clostridium sp. LY3-2. The sequence continues at coordinate 100,063 of NZ_JAMDLQ010000014.1, read as the reverse complement.
TTTTTTTAGTTAACCCAGGAAGAGTATTAACTTCTAAAAAATAAACCTTATTATCACTAATTATCATATCAATTCTACAATACCCTTTCAAGCTAAGGGCATCCCATAGTATTTTAGAATAATCATTGATTTTTTCTTGAAGTAATTCTTCTATTTCTTCATATACTTCTTCTGCTCCGTTTTCTAAGTATTTAGATTCGTAATTAAAAAACTCAGAAGTTTTAGTTTTTATAGTAATAGTTGGAAAAACCTCTCCATTTAATACAAAAGAACTAACTTCCTTTCCTTTTATATACTTTTCAATCATAACTTCAGTATCTATTTTTAAAACCTCTAAAACTGCATTTAAAACTTCTTCTTTTTTATTAACCTTAAAAGTCTTTATACTAGAGCCTCCGCTATTTGGTTTTATAAATACAGGGTATCCTATCTTTTTTATCTTTTTATAATCTATATTTAAAGGATCTTTAACTATATAAAAAGGAGCTGTTAATACATTTTTATTTAAAGCTATAATTTTACTAATATTTTTATTCATACATAAACTGCTACTAAAAGCTTTAGGTCCGCTATATGGAATGTTTAAACTATCTAAAATAGCTTGAATAGTTCCATCTTCCCCAAACTTTCCGTGAAGTGCTAAAAATATAAAATCAGCACCCTTTACCTTTTCAAACACTTCTTCTTTGCTATTTATAATAACTTTCTTTACATCATACTTTTCTTTATCTAAATATTTAACTACTTCTTCTCCAGAAGAAAGCGAAACTTCCCTTTCTTCTGACACCCCGCCCATCAAAACATAAACCTTCATAAAATTCTCCTCCAAAATAATTTATTTTACTTTATTTTATGAATAATCTACTGTAAAAAAAAGAACCACTCCAATATAACTTTAAGCCATATGTGGAGTGGATTATTCAACTTATCTTTTCAACTTTAGCTTTAGATTCTATTTCTTTAAAGTTATCATAAACTCTTATACCTTTATTTTCTCGTCCTATATATTCTTTTGCATAAACTTTAACAGTATCACCTCCATTTAATGTAAGATTACAACTTTTTTCAGTATTTGATAGAGTGTAACTCCTATATAAATTTGAATTTTCACCTTTTATTTTGATATATAAATACTCTTTATTTGATTTAGGTTTAAATTCAAATTTATACACTCCTTCTTCTGCATTTCTTAAGACTTTCGCTTTACTATCGTTTCCTAAAACATTTTCTCTTAAAGTAAAAATAAAAACACCTGTAATAATTAACATAACACTTAGGCATTTAAACTTTTTCAAGATTATCTCCCCCTTATCTAATTACTATATTTTAACATTTATTTAATTATTAAACAATTATTAGAAGAAATATTATTTTCACATTTTATTTTTGATAATATTTTTTCTGTTTATTTATATATTAATTCATAATATATTTACATTTATTCTTTAATCTTTTAGAATAAAATAGCAAAATACTGCAAATATCATAATATTTCTTGTTTATATTTCTTTATTATAGTGTTAAAATTTAAATTGAAATATTATTTTAATATTTAAGTAGTATAATTGTATTAAAATAGGTAAGTAATCAATAATTAGATTCGAGGGGATACAAATGAAAATTTCAGATAAGAAATTAAAAAAAGCCCATGCTCTTTATGAAGCTGGGAAATATGAAGATGCTTTAAAGGCATGTGAAAAAGTTTTAAAAAAGGAATACCACAATGAAGATGCACTAACTATCGAGGGTAACTCTTTATACAAACTAGGTAGACTTGAAGAAGCTATAATTAACTGGAAAACTAACGCAGAATTTAACAACAATTCTGAGGCTAAAGAATTCCTTAGTAATATAGATAACGAAGTAAAACATAAGGCTCTTAATTTTGATACTATAGTAGGTACAAAATGTGATGTAGCTGAAATCCGTGCTGAAATTCAAAGAGAATTAGCAGCATCTACAATGAATGATGAAGACGATCTTTTAAAAGAACTTGAAGAAAAAGCTAAGCTTAGAAAAGAAAAAGAAGAATCTCCATCTCTTGAAGAAATCTCTGTAACTTCTACTGATGAAGAAGAAGAACCTGAAGTTATAGAAGAAGTTAAAGAAACTATAATAGAAGATTTAAGTCCGAATTTAAATGAACCTGTTATTGAGACTGCAAAAGAAAATGACTACGATGAAATAATAGAAAAGATAGAAGAAGAACCTTCTAATTTAGATAACGAAAATAAAACTTTAGGTGAGATTAGAGCTGAGGAAATGATTCGTGATATTCCAGAAGCTAAGCCAAAGAAAAATTTAAAGGTTCCAATAATTGCAGCTTGTGGAGTTTGTGTTTTAATTGCTGGTGCTGTTGCTTTTTCTAATTTTAAAGGAAATTCTAGCCCTGCACCAGACTCTAATAAAACTAATCAAGAAACTACAGTTCCAGTTCACAACCAAAAACTTGTAGATGATTTAAATTTAGCATCTTCAAATAAAAACTTTGGTGATTTATCAGCTATACTTTCATCTACACCAAAAGACAAGGTAGCAAGTGAAGATATGGATGCTTATAACAAAGCATATGAAATTATGGCAACTGAAGGTGTAGATAAGTTATACCATGCTGGTTTAGATAAGTTTAAGGCTAAAGATTATAATGGAGCGTTAACAGATTTTAATGCTGCACTTCCTTATTCAAAGGATAATTATTTAAGACCTCACTTATTATACTTTACAGGAACTACTAATGCTAATTTAAATGATCTTCCAAAAGGATTAGAATATTATAAAATGCTATTACAAGAGTTCCCACATTCAGATATGTATACTCCAGAAGTATTATATAAATTAGCTGAATACTATAACTCAACTGGTGATAAAGACCAAGCTAAAGATTATGCAAAACAAATTGAAAACAAATATCCGTCTTCAATTTATTATAATGACGTAACAAAAGATATTTTATATAAATAATATATCTTAAAAAAAAGAGAATTAGATGCTTTATCTAATTCTCTTTCTTTTTATATAAGATTTTCTATATTTCTTTCGTAAGCCTCAGAAACGTAATCGAAAGCTTCTGTATCTTTTACTTCCCCGTAAGTCTCTTTTCCGTTTATTTCTTTACTATAAGTTAAAATTAAATAATCTCCATTTGCTTCTATAACTCTATATAAAGTATTTTTACTTAATATATTAACTTGAGTTAATACATTTACAGTATCATAAACCATAGTTTCGCTATTATAAAGTTCTGCTTTTGTGTTATTAAACATAACTATTTCATGTTCCTTTTTATCACACTCTGTAACCTTCCCTCTCTTAAAGCAAGTATTACAAGAAGAGAATTTACAATCATTTATGCAACTTAAGCATTTACATTCTCTACAAAAACTCATCTTTTCAAAAACATCTTTATATTGATTTTTATATCTATTACAATCATCTATTAACTTATTAACTTTCTCTTTGTCTAAATCATCTACTGTAAAAAATAATACCTTTTTCTTTTTTCCAAGCATTCCTTCAAGTTCTGATATCTTTTCTGAATACTTATCTAAAACCTTTATGTTTTTAATGAAATATCTATTTGAAATATCTGTCCCATCTTTAAAGTCTATAATATTATCTATTCCAAAAGTAATATCAGTAAAATCTCTTAAAACCGTACTCTTTTCTTTTTCTATCCATCTATCAATCTCTTCTCTATTCATTTTAATACCTCCTCTTATGTTATCTATATTTTACTTTAGAGTTTACCTTAATTCCATAAGTTTTTATTAAGTTTACTTATTTTTATAAATTTATTATTTGATAATATATATATACTAGATATAATAAAGATAAGCTAAGGATTGAAAGGGGAAAATCAATGCAAAACAAAAAGAATTCCATATTTAAGTTTTTGATAATATTTTTAATATTTATATTTTCATCAACTATACTTCAAATACCAGCATACGCTATAGGCTTTAAAAGTTCTAGTAGCTATTCTAGTTCTTCTAGCTCTAAATCAAGTAAGCCTAGTTCAAACTCTAGGTTTAATACATCAAATAAATACAATAATAATAATTCAAATTCAAGTTCTTCTAATAAGTCTAATTCAAAATTTAATACATCTGATAAATATAACAATAATGGAGAAAATAAAGATAAGCAAAATAATAATAATAATAATAATAGCAGTAATAACAATTCAAATAATAAAACAACTACTGAAACGCCTAAAAACAACGGGGGAAGCTCTTATAACAACAGAGGCTTTAGTTTCTTTGGAATACCATTTTTCGGTAGAAGCTATTCAAACGGATCTGGCTTTCATATGTCATGGATTTTAAAAATAGTTATTGCTATCGCTGTTATAGCTATAATCGGTGCTTTAATTTATTACTTTTTCTTCTAAAAAATAATTATTACTAATTTATGAATTTAGAATTATACTATAGACAATATTATTTAAAAAGTGTATTATAATCACATAAAGAGTTATTAAATACTATTTAACTTTCAAGGAGGTATATACAATGGGTATATTCAATAGAATTTCAAACATATTTAAATCAAAAACAAATTCGGCTTTAGATTCAATAGAAAATCCAGTACAATTACTAGACCAAAAAATTAGAGATATGGAAGAATCTTATAACAAAGCTAAGATCTCATCAGCTCAAATTTTTGGTAACGTAAAAGAAACTGAAAAAAATATGAATGCTGCTTTAGAAGCATCAAAAGACTACGAAGAAAAAGTTAGACTTGCTATGTCTAAAAATAACGAAGAGTTAGCTAAAAAAGCTTTAAAATTAAAGTTAGAATCAGATAAAAAGTACGAAACTTTAAAACAAACTTATGAAAGTCAAAAACTTAAAGCTTCAGAACTTAAAGAAAACTTAATCAAATTACAAGAAGAAATCGATAAAACTAGAAGTTATAGAGATGAAGCTAGTGCAAGATTAAATAACGCTAATGCAACAAAGCAAATTAACGAAATCATGGCAAACGTTCAAAGCAAAGATAACTCTATTAATTTAGATGATATCGAAAGAAGCATAGCTAAAAAAGAAAGTTATGCTGAAGGCTTAAACGATTTAAAAACTCCTACATTAGATGACGAGTTTAAATCTCTTGAAGATGTTTCACTTGATGATGAATTAAATAAATATAGATAATAAAAAGCTAAGTTAAACTTAAATTGTTTAACTTAGCTTATATTTTTACTTAAATATAGTTACATCTTTATTATCACTTATCCAAGAAGTTAAATCTTTATCTACCTTAACTTCCCCATTACATATAACTTTAACATTTTCTAGTTTTACTGCATCTTTTACTGCTGTAAACTTTTCCTTTGTTATATACATGCTGTCTATATCACTAAATTTAATATTTTTATTATCAAGTTTTAGTCTGTAGGTATCATTACTTCCTCTTTCAAAATCATTTCCTGGATTATCTAAAGACCATTTTTGAACTTTTCCGTCTTTAGTTTTAACATTAAAATACATATAGTCATCTGTTCCTGCATCTTTTACATCACTTGTGTGGATGTATAAAACTAATTCACTTACATTTTTATCTATAGGTTTATTAAATGTTACGTCATTTAAAAATCTATATAAGTAAAGTGCTGTACCTTTTTGAGCGCTCGCTAATGCAGTCTTTGCAGCGTGGTCCCAATCATCCCAAGATGCACTCATATTTGCATAATCTTTATATAATTGTTTTGATTCTTTTGCATATTTTTTTGCATTATCTTTTGACCAAACTTCAAAATCATCTGTATTTTTTATGCTATTGTAAAAATCATCACTTGTATTTTTTCCTGTTGTAGTTATTTCATACTTGTCCTTATTTTTCTCAGCAAAAGTTTCAAACTTCACATGCCCTGGACTATCGACAGCAGTTACATTTGCTGCATGATATGGAGTACATATATCTCCAAAGTAGTGCATTGATTCCCCTAAATAAAATGATGCCTTTTTGTAATTACCCTTTTTCCATTCATTTTTTGCAAGGGCTGTAAATTTTCTAAGCTGAGTTTCTGCATTATCTGGAATTGAATAAGCTAAGTACCACTTATTATCTTCTGAGAAGTTGTTATTAGTATCTGGATCCCAAAAGTGATCTTGATATAAATCGTAAGCAGTTTTATCGTAGTCTGGGAAAGTTGAACCAAGTTTAAAATCATGTAAGTTGTCTTTTAAGATATTAAGATTATTTATTAGATCATTTGATTCAGAATTAGATAAATCATTTTTTAATATATCCATTCCTTGATTAACTATCATAGCATGAGTTCCTGTTCCATCCTCTTTTCCATCCCAAGCATAAGCCGTGCTACCACTTAAAGAAATAACGCTAATAACAGCTGCACCTATTAGTACTTTTAAAAATTTTTTCTTCATTTGATTTCCCCCTAAATTTGTAATTATTCTGGATAATTATAGCATATTTTATAAATACATAACTGGAATTGTTTACATTTTAATACACTAATTACATTATTCATATATTTTTAAAATAAATTCATTTAGGCAAAATAAAAAAACAAGGCGAAGTTCGCCTTGTTTTTTATTCAGCAGTAGTTACTTTTTGTTCTGTATTTGAAGCATTTGAATTGCTTTCGTTATTTGAAGCTGTAGTATTTTTATCTTCTGGTTTAGCGTTTGAAATTACTTTAAATTCATAGCCTTGCCCTTTTAAGTATTTTATAATTGCTGGTAATGCTTTTACTGTTTGTTTCTTAGCTGCCGCATCATGCATTAATAATACCATGTGTTTTTCGCTTTTTGCATAAGCACTTACGTTGTTAACCATTTGCTGTACTGTATAGTTTCTTCCTGTTGCATCCCCTGTTTCAGCATCCCAATCAATAGAAACTATATTGTTTTCTTTAAAATCTTTATCAAGTTCTTTAAGATGCGGATCTTTGTAATACTTTCTTGATATGTATCCTCCAGGCATTCTAACTACCTTACTATCAAAGTCTGTTCCTAAAACATCTTGCATTAACTTGTTTGTTTTATTAAATTCCTCCATAAACTTTGAAGGATTTACGCTATTTCCTGGATATAAAATCTTATAATTATGACTATAAGAATGGTTTGCTATTGCATTTCCTTCATCTATTTCCCTTTTAAGTCTTTCTCTGTTTTTATCACTGTTTTCAAGCTGTGACCCTAATACAAAGAAAGTGGCATGTACACCTTCATTTTTTAATATATTTAAAAGTTCGTCAGTATTTTCACTAGGTCCGTCATCAAAAGTTAAAAAAACTGATTTTGGCTGTTTAACTACTTCTTTTGAAAAGATCATTTTGTAAACTATATTTGCTGGAACAGCATAGCTCTCTGCAGATTTTATAATGTTATCTCCAGGTATTATATCGTTTGGTCCAATAACTTTTGGTTTTTGCTCTGCATTATTTTCTTTTTGAGTATCATCACTTTTTGCATTTGCTACTATTTTGTCATCCGATGAGGAAAAGGCCTTACTTATTGCAAATACACCTATTCCAAGAACTAAAATTGCACAAACTATTAAAGTAATTTTTTTTCTTCTCTTTTGTTTTTTAATGTAAAATTCTTTACGTTTCATTTATACTTACCCTCTTTTGCTTATATTCTAATTTTCCTTCGTATATATTCTACCTCCTTTTTCTGTATAGAAAATTAATGTTTGAAGTACAAATAATTAAAGTTTGGAAACAAAACGGTTAAAAAAATTTGTTTATTTTAATTTTTTTTGAATATTTAAAATGTAAATGTTTTAATTTGTATTTTAAAGTTGACTTTACTCTAAATTTTTATTAATTTTTATATTTTATAATATTATTATGCCTATAGATATTATTATTAATTCAATAGATTTCAATATTTTTATATGTTTTTTATTCCAAAAATTTTTTTATCATATTCTTCTAAATTAATCCATAATTTAATAAAAAATAAGATACTTTTTTATTTATAAATCCATATTACTTCTTGCTCTTCCTTTATTTTACTTATATGAATACGTTTAAATCAGCTATTTTCTGTTTTTTACTCTTTTGTTCAACTAATAGATAGTATTTTGTCCTTTTTCTATTTTCATAATTTATTTTTTGGGGTATACTAAAGAATAGAGAGGACAATAGTAAGAATAGTGTTTTTTACTCTCTTCAAATTTAATTTAAGTATGGAGGTTTTGCACATGTTAGTTTCAGCAAAAGATATGCTAAACAAAGCTAGAGAAGGCAAATACGCAGTTGGACAATTCAACATCAATAACTTAGAGTGGACTAAAGCTATATTATTAACTGCTCAAGAAAACAATTCACCTGTAATCTTAGGGGTTTCAGAAGGTGCAGGAAAATATATGGCAGGTTACAAAACTATCGTAGGAATGGTTAATGGAATGTTAGAAGAACTTAAAATAACAGTTCCTGTAGCATTACACTTAGACCACGGTAGCTATGAAGGAGCTAAAGAAGCTATGGCAGCTGGATTCTCATCAATCATGTTTGATGGATCACACTACCCAATAGCTGAAAACATAGAAAAAACTAAAGAATTAGTTGGATTAACTTCAGCTAAAGGAATTTCTTTAGAAGCAGAAGTTGGATCAATCGGTGGAGAAGAAGACGGAGTTGTTGGAGCTGGAGAAATCGCAGACCCACAAGAATGTAAACAAATCGCTGATTTAGGAGTTACTATGTTAGCTGCTGGTATCGGAAACATCCATGGACAATACCCAGCAAACTGGAAAGGCTTAGATTTCGTAGCTTTAGCTAAAATCAACGAAGCTGTTGCTCCAATGCCATTAGTATTACACGGTGGTACAGGAATTCCTGATGCTATGATCAAAGAAGCTATCTCAAACGGTGTTGCTAAAATCAACGTTAACACTGAATGTCAATTAGTTTTCAGAGATGCTACTAGAAAATACATCGAAGACAAAAAAGATTTAGAAGGAAAAGGTTTCGACCCAAGAAAACTTTTAAATCCTGGATTCGAAGCTATAAAAGCTATCGTTAAAGAAAAAATGGAATTATTCGGATCAGTTAACAGAGCATAATTCTATTTAATATAAAAAACACCTAAATTTTTAGGTGTTTTTTTTAATCTATAAATACAGCTTCTTCTGAAACAACCTTAAGTATCTCGTTAAAAAATTCACTTTGAGCCATAAAATTTTTCTCTAAAGTCTTTTCAATTTTTCCATCTTTAATATTTATAACCTTTTTAGAAAAACTTGCAACTACAGCATCATGAGTTACCATAAGTATAGTTATCCCCTCGTCGTTAAGTTCCTTAAATAGCTTCATAACCCCACTTGAGTTTTTGCTATCTAAATTCCCTGTAGGTTCGTCTGCTATAATTATCTTAGGCTTTGCAATAAGCGCCCTTGCAATAGCTACTCTTTGAATTTGACCTCCAGAACATTCTAAAGGATATTTATCTAATAAACTTTCTATATCAAGCCTTTTTGAAACCTCTAATATTCTTTTTTCTATATAATCTTTATTTTCTTTTGCTAAAGTAAGTGGTATACCTATATTTTCTCTTATAGTAAGTCCATCTATAAGGTTAAATTCTTGATACACAAAACCTATAGTTTTATATCTTAAATTTGAAACCTTTCTATCACTTAACTTATTTATATTTTGACCATGTATATAAACTCGCCCCTTAGTTTGAGTATCTACAGTAGATAAAAGATTTAAAAAAGTCGATTTCCCTGAACCTGAGGGACCCATTATAGCTATAAACTCTCCTTCTTTAATTTTAAAGTTTACTGAATCTAAAGCTTTAATAGTCGTACCTTCTACTATTTGTCCTGTAATATTAAATTTAATACTAGTTATATATTCTTTAGTTAAATTCTCTGCAATTATAATATACTTATCCTCTATCATTTTATCTATCCCCTTTTATATGGTTAATTATAATTTTTTTATATACTTTAAGACTTAAAAACCCCATTATTAATAAAATTAATAAGTATCCAAATAATATTATCAAACTAGAATTATCAAAAAGTCCTGCTCTTTTATAAAGGAAAAATGAAAATAGCATCTGTGTAAAAGGTAATATTAAAGTTAAAAAAATATAAATTGACATTTCAATATTAATCGATTTTCTTATTTCTTTTTTTGTGTATCCTATAAGTAATAATTGATTAAAATTCTTTTTTCTATTATTAGCTTCTACTACTATTTTATAAATCCAAGTAACTAATACCATTACACTTAATGAGCCTAGCCCAAAGGTTGTTATAAATGCAAATCCTTTAAGCTTTAAAAACTTGTCTAATGAATAAGTTATAAGTGTAGTTATAAGGGTAAAACTTAATACTATACTTCCGCTATTTTGGATAGACCTTTTTAAATTCCTTAAAGAAATAGTATTATATATACCTTTAAATCTATATTTTTCTTCGTATAAATCTATTAGTTTTGGAACTACAGACAATACAAATATCCCTATAGAAATACCTCCTAAAACTGCCATAACGCTAGCCCCTCCAAAAGGATTTTCTACGCTTAATTCTCCAAACAAAGAGTAAAATAAAGGAACAAAATATAAAACTATAGAAAAAATCAAAAGAAATACTGTTAAATATTTATTGTTATCTAATTTTTTAGGTTTGTATTTACTTCCAGACATTTTTATTAAGTCGCAAATTTCTGTTCTATGACTTAAACCTGCATTTATAAGGGAAATAAATAATATTTGAATAAATAAAAGACATGTTGTACTAAAAATCCCGTCTGCTGTTATTAAAAAACCAGTTCCAAGTTCTCCTGTTTTTTTATATAACTCATCTAAAATAAATGGCATAGTTAAAAAAGATAAGCCTCCACCTATAATTAATGCTAATCCATTAAAAATAATATTTTGCAGAGTAAATCCAATGCTTATATCCATAACGCTTGCACCACTCATCATCTCAACTGCTATTTCTCTTCCTCTTCTCTTTACATAATACTCATTTACACTATATCCAAGCAGTAATATAACAAATGCCACAACTAAAAAAATACTTCCTAAAATAATCTTATCATCCATATTACTAGGTATTATTCCAGGTACAAAATATAAATTGAAGATACTACAAACTATAAAAAACTCAACAGTTAAAGACCCTAAATATATTAAGCTATTTTTCATATCTAATTTAATAAATTTTAAAGTTAATCCTATAATCCCCATACAACCCCTCCTCATATGGTAAATTATAACATATAATGCATTATCTATAAATACTATTTCCTTATAATAAAAGTTTTTTAGAAAGTCTAAATTTAAAAGCAAGTTCCATTTTTTTATCTTTAAAATTTGAAGTAGAAGTTAGTTTTGTATTCAACGGATTTTAAAAATCAATTTAGAAGTTTTATACATTAAAATAAGGTGCAAAAATGCACCTTATTTTAATTATTTTGAAATTTTGTTGTAAATTCAAAGACTAAGCCAGAGCTTATTAATGCTATTGCAATAGTCATACCATACTCTCCAAATTCCATATCGTTTAAATACATAACTATAGAAACTATACTAACTAACATACCTAAAAACATAATCCAATCTGTCATTGTACTAGGTTTAAGGCTTTTTATTACCCTTTTAATCATAAACCTCTCCACCTCATCTCAAAGTCTAAAATCACACTTTGATTATATCATAGAGACAGGCTAAACAATAGTAATTATCTATTAACAATTTTATCTTCTATGTGAACTTTGTACGCAACAAATAAGAAAAATGCAATTGAGAATAATAAAACTATAACTATATTTAATGAAAAATCTAAAATATTTCCTCCACTTTGAAGCCCATATATCATCTCCATTATCCACCTTGTAGGTAAAAACCATGATATCTTTTCAACAATTTCTGGGAAAAGACTTATAGGAACAAAACATCCTCCAAGCATTAGTAGTACCATCATCATAATGTTAGAGAGCATACTACTTTCTTGAGAAGTCCTTGTTATAGAAACGTTAAATGACCCTATAGATACAGCGAGTATCGCAGTAATGAATAATGCTATAAATAATTGAATACTACTTAACCCTGTACTTATTGAAGAAATATTAGAAACTAAAATAACTATTATAATTATCTGAACTAAAATAGCAGTTAAACTTCCTAAAATATTTCCAGCATAGTACTCGTAAGGCTTAAGCCCTGATACAAACATCCTTTCATAGACCTTATCCTCTTTATCATTATTAATTCTATCTGCACCCATATTTCCTCTAAAAAATATAGACATTATTATAAACCCTATAAGTGCAATAGAGCCAAAATTATCTGTAGAATTATCCTTAAGACCTTTACTTTTTATATCTAGCTTTTCTTTAGAATATTCTTTTAAATATGAATTAAATTTATCTTTATTTCCCTTTGAGATTTTAGCTAAATCTAAAAGATTTTTACCATTTTCTTTAACTAAAGAATTAAGTAAAGACTTATCTTCACCTTTTAAATTAACTACTTCTAAATCTAATTTACCTTTTAAAAGTTCCTCTTCAAAATCTTTATTTATAATTAATCCACCATTTATATTACCAAGTTTCACTTCATCTTTTAATTTTTCTTCTGTGTACTCTTTAATCTTTACAGTTTCTCCATCACGCATAGAATCTAAAATAGCTTTTGAAGCTTTTGAATTACTGCTATCTAAAACTCCATAAGTTATATACCCTGAACTACTTTGAATCAGTCCACTTAATAGTATTACTGATGCGACAGGAAGAAGAATAGACCCTATAAAGAATATCGGCTTTTTAAATATCATAATCTTTAAATTATGTTTAAGCATTAAAATAATATTTCTCATATTCTATCCTCCCTTCTTAAACAAAATACTGCGATAATAGATAAACACACTAAGAATATAGCAATATTACTTATTATTGATACTAATAAAATATCTGTTTTTTCTAGGTAAATAAAATTAAAAATACCCCTATTTAACCATCTTAAAGGTGATATATTTGTAAGTATTTGAAAAAAACCACCTAAGTTATCAGGAAGTGCTATATAAGCTCCTCCAAGGAAAGAAAACACAGGAAAAACTGCACCCTCTACAATAGTCATAATCTTTTCTCTTTCCTTTAATAAAGAAGAAATTACAACACCTATAGATATTACTGCTAAAGCAAAGATTTCTATTCCTAAATATATTAAAAATGGATTATTACCTAAATTAATTTTTAGTATAAATAAATTAAATAAAAACGCAGGCATTGTAACTAAAAAGGATATAATAAAATTCCCTATAATATTTCCAGCGTAGTAATTTAAATTACTCATTCCACTAAGCCTTCCCCTATTATAAATCCCTCTTTTTCTATCTTCATCTAACTTATTAACTGGGAAAAGCATTATATATAAACACATCATAGTAATTTCTACAATTCCATAATAGTCAAAAGAAGTTTGCTTTACTCCACCTTCTATCTCTAAAACATTTAATTTTATATTTTCTTTATTACTTGCTATCTCCCCCCCTAAATTTATATCACTTTTATAAGCTAAATTTATTACAGTAGATCTATTTTTTATATTTTCTAAAACAGTCTTTAGCTCCTTATAAGAAAAATTATTAGATGATTTAGTGTAAATATCTACTTTTTTATCATTAACGTCTAAAAGCACTCCATCTTTTTCTCTAGCTAAATCCTTTCCTTCTTCAATATTTTTTACGTATTTTATTTTATAATCTAAATTTTCATTTTTTATAACTTCACTTAAAATATCTATAGTTTGGTTTTCCTTCTCTGACTCTAAAATATATAAAGATTTTTCTTCATCTTTCTCTATATTAGAACTAAAACCGTTTTTAAGAACATTTCCTAAGAGTATAGTTAAAAATATAGGAAATATTGCAGTAAATATAAGATATTTAGGTTCTCTTATAGCTTTTAAAACTACACTTTTTATTATTCCAATCATACTATTACTCCCTTAAAGTTCTTCCAGTTAAAGTTAAGAATACTTGTTCTAAATTTACCTCTTCATATTTAATATTAATTATCTCTGAATTTAAACTATTTAAAGTCTTTATTATATCTTCTAAATTATTTGCTTCTTTATTTGAACTTATAATAATTTCATTTTCACAAAAATCTACATCTACTACACCATTTATATTTAATATAGTATTTATATCTAATGATTTAATATCTTGAAGTGATACTATTAATTTCTTCTTATCACAAACTAGATTTTTAAGTTCCTCTTTAGTTCCGTTTACTATAAGTTTTCCGTGGTCTATAATTCCAATTTCAGTACATATAGCTTCAACTTCTTCCATATAGTGAGTTGTATAAATTATAGTTACGCCCTTTTTATTAAGCTCACGAACAGAATTTAAGATATGATTCCTAGACTGTGGATCAATTCCAACTGTAGGTTCATCCATAATTAAAATTTCCGGTCTATGAACTAGTGCACAAGCAATATTTAACCTTCTTAACATTCCCCCTGAAAACTCTTTAGAAATCTTTTTTCTAACATCAGTAAGTCCTGTAAACTCTAATGCGCTCTCCACTCTCTCTTTAAGTTTTTTTCCTCTTAATCCATATAGCTCTCCAAAAAACTTTAAATTTTCTTCTGCTGTAAAACTTTTATATAAAGCTATATCTTGAGGAACTAGTCCTAAAACCTTATTTTGTCCTTTCATAGATTTACTTACATCTACTCCATTTATTTTAATTTCTCCAGATGTTTGTTTTAAAAGACCTGATAAGATATTTATAGTTGTACTTTTACCTGCACCATTAGGTCCAAGTAACCCATATATTTCTCCACGTTTTATCTTAAGTGATATATTATCTACCGCTAAAAACCCATTATAATTTTTAACTAAATCTTTAATTTCTATAGCATACATAAAAAATCCCTCCTCTTTATTTAATTATATAAAAAAGACCTTCTCTAAAAACCTAGAGAAGGTCATAATCTATATATGACTTTTGTCACTATTTAATTATATTTAAATATTTTATAGCAATTTGAGTTCTGTGAGTAAGGTTTGTCTTTTGTAAAATTGAAGTTATATAATTTTTTATAGTTCCTTCTGAAATAAATAGTTCTTTACTTATTTCTTTATTACTAAGCCCCTTACAAATCTCTTTAATTATATCTTTTTCCCTATCTGTAAATATACTTAAATCTTCTAAATCACTATTATTTTCCGTAATCCCTAAAGATATCTTTTTTAATACATCTTCTTGAATAACAGAATTTCCTTCGTGAACCATCTTTATAGCATCTATTATCTTATCTGGTTTAGTGTTTTTTAAAAGGTATCCTTTTGCACCGAATTTTATAGCATCTCTTATATATTCATCTTCATCAAATGTAGTTAGTATAATTACTTTTCCTTTATTTAATCTATTAATTTCTTTAGTTGTTAAAACTCCATTTAAAACTGGCATTCTAACGTCTAATAAAATTATATCAGAATCATTACACTCTAAAAAGTTTAATACTTCTCTTCCGTTTTGAAAAGCCCCTAAGACTTCTATATCTTTATCAACTGATAAAATAATCTTAAGGCTTTCCCTAATTAAACTATCATCTTCACCTATAACTAACCTTATACTCATCTTACACTTCCTTAATATTAAAAATTATTATTGCGCTAAACCCAAAACTACCATCTAAAATTAATTTACCACCTTCATTTAAAACTCTTTCTTCAATCTTACTTAATCCATACCCTTTTTTTATTATAGAAGTTCCAAACCCATCATCTTTAAACATAAATTTAACTATTTTATTTAATACCTCAATCTTTACATTTACTTTATTGCACTTAGAATACTTTATAGCATTTGTACTTAATTCTTTTATAGAATCATAAATTATTTCCCACTTAGCTAGCGATATTTTTTCAAGTTTACTATTATAAATAAAGCTTACATCTATATTAGTATCGTTAAATTTTTCATTTAATAAATCTTTAACTCTATTTACTCCTATCTCTTCTTTATTTGGAGAAATCATATGAATTGTATTTCTAATATCATCCATACCTAGCCTTAAGCTTTCAGTAACTTCATCTAAAAGTTCCCTTCCTTTTAAAGAATCTTCATCTAAAATAACTTTTGCAGCTTCAAGCCTCATTAAAGACCCTGCAATAACATGCCCCACTTCATCGTGTACTTTTCTTGAAAGGTTATTTCTTTCTTTTAGTTTAGCATTATATAATTTTTGCCTATGTAATTCTTCTTCATCTCTTAATTTTTTATTTATTCTGTGATTTGCTTTTATAGAATGGTCTAGATCTTCTTCAAGCTTTTTAAACTTTAAATAATGTTTATTTATATAATAATTAAAAATTATTAAAATCATCCCAAAATAAGATACCAAGTATGTATCTTCTTTATAAAAGTTTCCAAATACAGTTACTATTATTAAAACAAAGGTAATTAAATATTTATAAAAACCTTTTAGATTTTCAAGTGCTATCTCTAATATAAATAAAACTGAAAGTCTAAATCCTAAATAACAAGCTAGAAAACTAATAATAATTAAAGTTACTATTATTAATCTATCCTTTTTAAATATATTTTGAAGAAGTGATAATGAAATAGAAATTAAAATATATCCTAATAAAAATCCTATCTCTCCTTTTTTAATATTTTCAAAACTAAAGATTCCAATCCCAATCAAAACTAAAAATCTAACTATTAAATTTATATTTGATTTATTCATATAATCTCCTAACAAATAAGTATTATTTATATTTTATCATTAAATAATACTTATTTGTAAAGGATGGAATGAAAAAAAGAAATGGATTGAGGGAATCCATTTCTTTTTTAGTAAATTGTCGAATATTTACTCTATTCTTTTTATCTTATTCTTATTATTTTTAAATTATTACTTAATCTCTAGTAAGTTTTAAAATAATTTCTTTATGTTCTGGATATGCACTTAATAATTCTTCTCTTTTAAATAATTTAAAATCTTCAAAAGTAAATTGTGGTGCTACCATACAACCTACTAGTGAAAAACCATCATTATTCATAGAAGAACCAAAGATGTAGCCTTTAGGAACTAAAACTTGAGGCTCTTCTCCGTTTTCTATATCTAAACCTAATTTCTTTTCAATAAGTGCCCCATCTTCATCTATCATATAAATAGTAAGGGCGCTTCCTCCGTGGAAGTACCACATTTCATCTGCCGTTAGTACGTGAAAGTTTGATACCTCTCCTTTTTTAAGTAAAAAGTATATTGAACTATATAATTTTCTGTTTCCCTCTACTTCTTCACTTGATACGAAAGTCTGTTTAAAGTAACCACCTTCAACGTGTTTTTGAAGTCCTAATTTTTCTATAAAGTATTTAGCATTCATTTTATTTCCTCCTTAGTTAAATTATAATAATTATTATATATCTTTTTAACTATGTCAAACTAAAATATAATGCTTATTTTAGTACCTACCCCTACTTCACTTGAAATTTTAAGTTCTCCTTTGTATAGCTTAATTAATTCTTTTGAAACTGAAAGCCCTATCCCAAAGCTATTATTATATTTTCTAGATTTATCTGCTCTATAAAATCTATCAGTAATCTTATCTAAATCTTCTTTTAAAATTCCTATTCCGTTATCTTCTATAGTAATATTTATCCTATCATTTTTATATCCATTTATTTTAATAATCTTTAAATCCTTATCAGAGTATTTTATAGCATTATCTATAAATATAATCATAAGCTGCTTTAAATGCTCTTTTAAGATTTTAATATTTAAATCTTTTGAAATAGTAACTTCAAAAGAAACATCTTTATTTATTAACTTAAAATCATATAAAACATTATTTACTACTTCTAAAAGATTTGTTTCTTCTATATTATTTAAATCTATCTTTCCGTTTTGAACCCTTCCTAAAACTAATAAATCGTTAACTAACTTTTCTAGTCTCTCTACTTCTTCAAGGCTTATATTTAAAGATTTATCTAAAACCTCTTTATCTTCTTTTCCCCACCTGTTTAACATTTTTAGGTGACCTTTTAAAATAGTAAGAGGTGTCTTTAACTCGTGAGATGCATCTTGTACGAATCTTTTTTGACTATTTATAGATTCTTCTACTTCATCCATCATACTATTAAATAAAATATTTACTTTATCAAACTCATCTTTTGGATTAGTAATTAAAACCCTTTCCCCTACGCCTTTTTCTTTAATATTTTTAATTGTTTCTCTCAAATTTTTAAGCTTATCTAAAAATACTTTAGATACGTAAGTTCCAAGTAGTATACTAAATATTAAAACTAAAATAACTGTAACTATTAATGAGGGAGTTGTATTTTCTATAAAATTCTTAAATATATCGCTTTCTGTAAAAATATATATGTAATTATTAGAGCCTTCTATGTTTATAGGCGCATTTAAATAAATATCTTCATCTTCATTTATTTCATAGTCATAACCTATCTTCTTTTTTTCTATATTCTCTAAAGATATATCTTTATCTAAATCTTTATTTTTATATAAGATTTTACCGTCTTTATATATTATAACTTCTAAATCCATAGATTTAAAAATATCATCATACCTATCTTTAGAAATATTACTATTTAATATTTCTTTTACTGAATTATATTCTTTTAAAATATTATCTTTTTCATATTTAGTTGCCCAAACTCTAAAAAGGACAAATTGAGATATATATGAAAATAAAAAGACTAAAATTATAGCAAAAAAACTTATAATAGATAATTTTTTAAATGTTGATATATTTTTGAATTTTTTTATCATACTACCTTAAAACATATCCAACCCCTCTTACAGTTTGGATATATTTATCTCTCCCTTCTAATAATTTACTTCTTAGATGCCTAATATAAACATCCACAACATTATTTTCTCCGTCGTAATCATATCCCCAAATATTTTCTAAAAGCGCATCCCTTGTTAGTACTTTATTTTTATTTTTCATAAGCATTAAAAGTAATTCATATTCTTTAGTAGTAAGTGATATAGGAACATCTAAAACTTTTACTACCCTTCCTTCTATATCTATTTCAATATCTTTAAAAGTTAATTTGTTACTTTCTTTAGATTCCATTTTTACTCTTCTTAAAAGTGCATCTATTCTAGCTAAAAGCTCTTCTATAGCAAAAGGCTTTGGCATATAATCGTCAGCGCCAGTTTGAAGACCAGAAACCCTATCCATAACGTTATCCCTTGCAGTTAACATTATAATAGGAGTATTTTTAACCTTCCTAAGCCTTCTACAAACTTCAAGTCCATTTAATAAAGGAAGCATTAAATCTAAAATTATAATGTCAAAATCCTCATTTAATGCCCTCTCTAAGCCTGACTTCCCATCGAGTTCTACAAAAGCTTCATAGCCTTCGTATTTTAATTCCATCTCTATAAATGATGCGATATTTTTTTCATCTTCTATAATTAAAACCTTTTTCAACTAAAGCACCTCTTATTCTTTTATGCTATAGAAGTTAATTAATCTCTATCACCTTTATCTGATACTGGAGAATCAAAATCTACTATTGCGCCAGTTTTTGAATCAACTTCAACTTCATATAACATATTATCATTTCCCTTTATTTCAAACTCATAAACTAAAGACATATTATCATCATCAAAGTCTTCTTTAGTCTTTATAACTTCGCCTTTAACTTTATCTAAAGCTATCTTTTTAGAATCCTCTAGATTATATTTTATTTCACTTTTAACCTTATCTAAAGCTATGTCCTTAGCCTTTTCTTCAGTATAATTTACATTCCCTTTAACTGTTTTATATATTGCACCAAAAGTAATTCCTCCAAACACAATAATTAAAACTCCTCCTATAATAATACCTCTTTTTATAGTTTTTTTGTACTTTTTGAAAAAGTTATCTTTTTTCACCTTCTTATTATCTTTTTCACCATTTTCCTCTAAAACCTTAACCTCTATTATTTCTTTATTATCTTTCATAATAATTTCCTCCTTAAACTTTATGACTAGATTATATCTTCTCTAAATTAAACTATTTTTAAAGTTAGATGAAAGTAAGATTAAAAAAGATTAAAATATTTTAATCTTTTAAATTAAAGTAGTATAATAAGCATTGCATAAATTATATAAGGAAGGCTTGAAAATTATGATAACAGAAGAATTTTGCGAAAATATTTTAAATATTAAAACATCTGGAATACAGCAAATAGATGATAAATTTTACCACTACAATAGATATGAGCCTACAGATTATAGGGCTTTAGATCTTTTATTTAGTAATTACGATCTTTTAGAAACTGATTCTATAGTAGACTTTGGTTCCGGAAAAGGAAGACTTATGTTTTATATAAACTACGAGTTTAATTCTAAGGTAACTGGAATAGAGATGAATTTTAATTACATAAGAGAATCTTTAGAAAATAAAGAAAGCTATCTTAAAAAATATAAAAAGAAAGAAGATAAGATAACTTTTTTAAATATCTTAGCTGAAGATTACGAAGTTTCAAAAGAAGATACTAAATTTTATTTTTTTAATCCTTTTTCAATTCAGATTTTTATGAAAGTTATAGATAATATTTTAGATTCAGTAGATGATTATTATAGAAAAATTGATATTGTTTTATACTATCCATCTGACGATTATATATACTATTTAGAAAATAACACAGCATTTACTTTAAAAAAGGAAATCGACGTTTCTAAATTGTATAAACACTACGACTCTCGGGAAAAATTTCTTATATATACGTTATCATATTAAAATTCTGTTACAATTTAAACTTACAGATACTTATTATTTGTTAATATTGAAATTATAAGTTATTATATGTTTTATAAGAAAATTTAATATATACTACAGAAAAGAGGTTATACTATGGAACAAACTTTAAATTACGATTCTCTTTTAATTTTGTCTGTAGTTGCGTTTTTTACGCCATTTTTAGTATCAAAATTAAAAAAGATAAAAGTCCCCTACCAAGTAGGAGAAATATTTATTGGGATATTGCTTGGAAAAAGCTTTTTAAATATTATAAAGCCTGATGTTTGGATATTATTTTTATCAAACCTTGGTTTAGCGTATCTTATGTTTTTAAGCGGACTTGCTATAAACTTTGATGATTTAAAAGTAGTTGAAGGAGAAAGTTTTACATCTTCTAAACTTTTTACAAGCATAAAAATGTTTGTAATTTCACTAATAACAGCAATTATTTTATCACTTACTTTAAGGTTTATAGGAATTCCACACGGTGCAATCTTCTTTGCACTATTATTTACAGCAGCAGCCCCTGGACTTTTAGTTCCTATTTTAAAAAGTAAAAATATTATAAGTAGTGACTTTGGGCAAACAGTATTAGTATTTTGCATTATTACTCAATTAGTAAGTTTAATTGGAGTTAGTTTTGTATCTTCAGTTGCTATGTACGGTTTATCTTTAAAAAGTTTTACATTCTTATTGCTTTTTGCTGCAGCTATTTTACTATATATATTTAGTAAGCACGTATTTAAAACTAACGATTTTTCAGCTATGGCTTTTAAAAACCTTCATTTAAGCGTTAGAGGTGCTTTCGTCTTAGTTTTAGTACTTGTAGCAATTGCTGAAAAAGTAGGTTCTGAGATAATTCTAGGCTCCTTTTTAGCTGGTATGGTCTTTTCACTTATAGTTGGGAAAGCTAAAGACGAAATCACTCACCAGTTAGACGTTGTAGGATACGGATTTTTAATTCCTATATTTTTTATTATGGTAGGAGTAAAAATTGACCTTAGAACAGTAGTTGATAACCCTAGTTCGATTTTAAAAATTCCAGTATTTTTACTAATATTTTTCTTAGTAAAATTCATCCCTTCTTTAGTTTTAAAGAAGAAATATGGGATGAGAAATGCTTTTGCCGCATCAACTTTACTAACAGCACAACTGAGCTTAGTTATAGTTGGCGCTCAAATGTCATTAAACTTAAAATATATAAACGAAGCTGATTATTCAGCCTTTGTTGTAACTACTGTTATATCATGTATTCTTTTCCCAATCCTTTTTGAGAAATTTATAAAACCTGATGAACATACAGTTTTAATAGATTCAGAAGATGAAAAGATTATAATCCGTGAATTTGTTATAGGAAGCGAATGGTTTATAGGAAAATCACTTAAAGAATGTGCACTTCCTAGAGGTTGTAGAGTCTTTTCGATTATAAGAGATGAAGAAGAATTTATGCCAACGGCTGATACAGTCTTAAAGGCACAAGATATTATAATATTAGCTGGAGTTAAACTAGATGTTTTAAAAACTATAGATATGCTTGCAGTTTGCAACTTAGAAATTCCAGAAGATAATTAAAAAAATATCCTAGCAAAATTTTTGCTAGGATGTTTTTTATAAATAAAAAATCCGTAGCCTAAGCTACGGATATAATATACAAAACTATCTTCTGTTGTTTTGTTGTTTTCTTGCTCTTCTGCAATCTGGGCATCTAACTGGATCGTTATCGAATCCTTTTTCTTTGTAGAATTCTTGCTCTCCTACTGTGAATACGAATTCGTTTCCGCAATCTTTACATACTAATGTCTTATCTGTCATAATAATTCCTCCTAAATTTAAAGATCTAATATAATATTTAGTAATCTCATTTAAAAGAAACTAATATTAACTAAAAACTTTTTTTATTATTTATTTTGTAATTTTCACTACTTTTTTATTGTAACTTAATTCTAATTAAATTGCAATACTTTTTTTGAATTTTTTTTATTTTTATTTATATATAAAATAAAAAGCTATAGAAAAGTTCTATAGCTCGCACATTCGAATTATCTTCTGTTGTTTTGTTGCTTTCTTGCTCTTCTGCAATCTGGGCATCTAACTGGATCGTTATCGAATCCTTTTTCTTTGTAGAATTCTTGCTCTCCTACTGTGAAGATGAAATCTTTTCCGCAATCTTTGCATACGATAGTCTTATCTGTCATAACTATTCCTCCTAAATTTAAAAGATTTAATTTGATAATAACTTTCAACTTAAGAGAATAATTATAAATCAATATTAAAACTTTTTTTAATAGCATTTTACTGCTTTAGTCAATAATACCACATTTCTCTTAATATATAAAGCTTTTTATCTAAAATAAATACTATTATTATTATTCCAGATTATTTGTTTTATATTCATCTATAAGTAAATTTATTTTATCTATATACATCTTATTAAAGTCATCTATTTCTGTTAATCCTTTTTGGATTATTTCTGCCTCAATCCCCGCCCCCTCAAGCTTGCTTTTCCAAGAGGCCTTATCTTCTGATGCTAAATCTTTTTTAACGTGCATCCCACAAGTTAGCATTAGGGGATAAATTATAACTCTTTTTATACCTTTATCTTTAAACTTTAAAATCAATTTTTCTATAGATAAATCTCCTTCTAAAGTTCCAACAAATAAATTATTTTTATTATTAATATCAAAAAATTCTTGTATCTTTTTATAGGCTATATCTGATTCACTGCTACTTCCGTGACCAAACAGCAAAATGTTTTCATCCCCTTTTAATACTTTATCTAAAAAACTATTAAATCTACTTAAATCACGTGTAGAAACTTCCCCTTCTTTTACTAAAAATAAAGGATCCCCTAAAATTAAAGTCTTAAAACTATCTCTATATTTTAAATATTCCTCTTTAATTTTATTATATTCTTTACCTGATATAATATTTAAAGGCTGAATAATAACTTTATCATAATTAGATTCTTTTAAAAACTCTAATTTCTCATCTAAATTTCTAATACTTATATTTGTATTTTCTCGTAACTTTTTAATAATTATATTAGAAGTAAAAGCTCTAAAAACATCGAAGTCTTTAAACTGTTTTCTTATATTTTCTTCTGCTTTAAATATAGATTTTTTTAACCCTTCAACATCACTACTGCCAAAGCTTACAATTATTATTGCTTTTTTCATTTCTTATACCTCTTAAAATTAAACTCTAATATTTATTATAACTATTAGTTGTAAGTAACTCTATTTTTTCCGTTTGTTTTAGATTTATAAAGGTTTTGATCTGCCTTTTTTAAAATATCTACTCCGTAAGTTCTACTTTCATTTGAAAAAGCTACTCCAATGCTTATAGTTACACTTATATTTTCTTTTAAAACCATAGCTTCTATATTTCTTCTTATTCTTTCAGCTACTAATAAAACTGACTCTTTTCCCTCTTCATTAAACATTATAATAAACTCTTCTCCGCCATATCTATATAATTCTCTTTTTTGACCTATAACATTTTTTATAACATTACAAACATTTATTAAAACAGCATCTCCAATGTTATGCCCAAAATTATCGTTTATAGATTTAAAATCATCAATATCAAGCATAACTAATGCAAAATCACTGTGACTTTTTTTGATAAGCTTATTATAATCTCTATTAAATCTACCTCTATTATAAACATTAGTTAACGAATCGTATCTATTACTTTTCACTAACTTATTCATATATTTATATCCTATAATAGATGCAATTAAAAAGAAAATAACATATAATGCGTCTCTATATTTTCTTTTATTCTCTTCTTTTACCATTTGCGATTTTTCTCTTAAAGTAGATGAGTAATAGACATAGTCCTCTCCTATACTAGCTTTTTCACTATCCATAAGGTTTATTATTTTTTCTTGAGTGCTTATAACTTCATCCTTGTAGTCTAACTTTTTATAAAGATTAGATAGATTATTTAAAGCGAGCCTCTGATACTCTATATTTTTTCTTTGCTTTGCCATACCGTAAGCTTCTTTATAAAGCACTATAGCTTCTTTATCTTTATAATTAGCTTCGTAATATTCACCAATTACATCTTTTAAATAAATATCTTTATCCGCTATATATACCTTTTTTAGATTTTTTAATAAGTTTTCAGCTTTTTCTATATTATTTCTTGCTTTTTCTAAATCTTTATTATGTATATTTATATCAGCTTCTAAAGTATATTTCATTATATTGAAATCATTTTTCTCTTCTTCATCATTTAAAAGATTTATATAAGGATTAATCTTATCTAAATTACTTTTAGCTCCTTTATAATCACCTTTTATATTATCAATATCCGCTAAATTTGTAAGTGCATAAAGTTTTATTATAGCCTCTTCATTTTTATCTTTAAGGTCAATAGATAACGCACTTTCTATTGTACTTCTAGCTATATCATATCTTCCTAAAAGCCTAAATGTAAGTCCTAAATCTATTAAAGATTTCGCCTCATATAATTTATTTTTTCTTTCCCTTGATAGCATTATAGTTTGAAGAGTTGATTCTATCCCCTCAGCGTACTTCCCCTCTATAATATAAAGAGGGGCTATTCTATATTCTAAATAAAACTTAGCATCACTATTTAGATTTTTTTTATCATCTAACATACTCTTTAAGTATTTTGTTGCTATTTTTCTACTTTCCTCGTTGTAATCAACTCCTGTTAATAACGTATCTGCAAGTATTTTATAATGTTTGTTATAATCTTTTTTAGGAACTATTTTAAATGCACTCTTTACATATGAGGATGCTAAATTTAAGTTTCCATTTTTATACTCTTCATCAGCTAAATACATTCTACTATATATTTTAGCAAAGACAGAAGTTTCATCTGTTTCTTTAGCTATAGTTAAATTGAAATATTCTGATGCTTTTTTTAAATCTCCATCTACCATATCTAAATATGCCATTATAAAGTAATCATTTGAGTTTCTATCATTATTATCACTTAAATACTCTTTGCATCTATTTATAGAATTTTCACTTAATTTAACTCCGCTATAATAGCTTTTTTCGATAATATCTATCTGCTTATAATAACTGAAGTTAATCTTATATAAAATAAAAACTAATCCTATAATAAAAAGAGTAGTTAAAACTACATATTTCTTTTTTATAAAATCACCTCATAACCAAAGCTTTAGCTTTTGTGTTTAAAATTTAATTAGAGTTTCTATATCTAAGGGTTCGCTGTGGTAATATCCTTGGATATAAACATTTTTAAGATCTAATTTTTTTATAAATTCGTTTTCCTCTTTAGTTTCAACACCTTCAACTATAAGCTTAATATTTTTCATATAGATTATCCTTTGCATTAATTCTTTCATATCACAGTTATATTTTGAATCAAAAATAGACTCTAAAATACTAACACTTATCTTTGTTACATCATGTTCTATGTTTTTAATTAAGACACCATTTACTTCATCAACGCAAAAGTTATCTAAAGCAACCTTAAAGCCCACTTCTCTTAATTTTTTAATGTTTGCCTTTACTTTGTCGATATTATTTATTTCACTGCATTTAGTTATCTCTAAACAAATAGCCCCTCTTTTAAGGTTTGCTTCACTAAGGATATCTATCATTTTTTGGAAAACAAAATCATTTTTAAGCTCATTTATTCTTATATTTATTGAAAGGTAAAAGTCTTCTTCTAATTTTTCGAACCTACTTATAACCCTATAATTATCTATAGCCAACTTTAAAATATATAAAGTTATATCACCCATAAAATTGCAATCACTTATATCTTTTAATAATTCTTTAGGTAATAACACATTATTTTTTTCTTTAAACCTTAATAAACCTTCTGCACTTACAACTAAGTTGTTTTTAGGATTAATTATAGGCTGATAGTATAGGGTATATTTTTTATTTTTTATATTATTTTTAATTTTCATTTTTTTGATTTTTTTGATAACAAATGGCTTAATACTCAATTTTACTAAGCTAATTATTAAAATTATAATTAGCACACATAACGTAAAAGTTATTATTTTATCTTTTAATTTATGTTCAATACTCTTTAAATTTTTCTCTCTATAAATTATGTATTTATAATAATCTTCTGATAAAACTTTACCCTTGTCCTTTTGCATATTGACAAGTTTTTTATAAGTTTCCTTTTCGCCTTTATAATCACCTATTATATTATATACTTTAAGAACCTTAGAATACGATGTATTTAACATCTCTATATTTCCAGTTCTATCTGATTTTTTAATAGCTTTTGAGTATTCTTTTATAGCACCGTTATAGTCTTTTTTATAAAACAATATATTTCCAAGGCTTATATCATAATATATATCTTTATCAACATACCTATTTATCTTATCATTATCGATTAAATACTTAGCTCTATCTATGCTTTTAGTTGCACTTTCTATATCAGAATTATCTAAATAGTACGCAGTATAAAAGATATTTTGCATACATTCTACATCGTCTTTTAAGTTTTCATCTATAAATTCTTTATAATTATCTATTTCTTTAAGATATTTAACCATCTCATCGTATTCATTACTTAAAAGTTTTCCTTCTGCTTGATTAATTAACCTATAAATATTTACTTCAGAATCTAAAGTTTTATCATCTAAACTAAAGTTATCAGCATATTCCATAATATTTTCTGATACGTAGTTTCCTCCAACCTTTCTAGTTGTGGTTGCTATATCTACTATGGTTTTTATTAAATAATATTTGTCTTCATCTGTTTTTGCATTTTCAGTTTGAGAAAGTATCTCCATATTATTTTCAATACATTCTATATAATTTGAAGTAGAACTCGCTAAAATAGATATTCTTCTATTAATTAATATTTTTTGAAATTTAGATAGATTCTTCGAGTGATTTAATATCTCTCTATAATACTCTAAAGCTTCTATCCTTCTACTGCTCTTATCTGCGAGTTTTAGTAGCCTATGATCTATCTTATTTAAGTATATATAATATAGGTCATTATTATTTAAAACACAAAATAATTTATCTAAATAAAAACAAGCATCCTCAACCTTTTCTTTTTCTAAAAGCATATCTATAAGGTATAGGTATGATACTATTTTTATCTTATCATTTGTTTTTTCTGTAAAATTTTCTTCTGCTAAAAGAAAATATTTTAGACAAATATCTTTATCTTTACTTTTCCTATATTTAATATATGCGTTTAAAAAGTATTCTTCATCTAAATTTAAATCTTTACTTTTAGCCTCTTTATCTATCCTTAAATAATCCTCTTCATTTAAATTCTTTTCTATATAATCGCTTGTAATCTCATTTAATAATCTACTTTTACTTATATCTATTGCTTCTTTAAAAAAGATGAAAAAAATAATAGATATAAATAAAGAAATTATAAGTAAGACCTTTATTCTTTTGTTTTTTATAATGTTCGCCCCCATTTCTCACCTTTACTTATCGATACTTTACCTTTGTTCTTTAAAGTCTTTGGGGCAAATTATTAATTTCTGATTATTTTAAAAAACTCTTCTTCACTTAAAATTTTAATATCTCCTCCTAAATCAATAAGGTCAACTGCCCTTCTTAATTTATTACTCATCTCGCTTCTTTTTAAACTCTTTATATCTTTAATCCCTGTAACTAACATCGTAGTCTTTTTAGTTACAGAACTTCCAGTAGAGCCAAAAGCCTTTCTTACAAGTCTCATAGCCTCATCTCTTGATGCTCTTTTAAGGCCACCTGTAAAAACTACAACTTCCCCTTTTAAGGATTCTTTTTTAATGTCAAAAGAATCATCTCTTTTTGTTTCAAAAATCCTATTTGAAGTTTTAAGAATGCTTCCTTTACTTGAAGAAGGTTTATACCCGCCTTTATATACCTTACCTAAGGTAACTCCTACATTTTTTGAAACTTCTTTTATATTATTTGTTTCTAATTCTTTTGAAATATTTAGTAAAATATTACTACAAGCTAAAGAGTCATCTAAAGCATCATGGTGCTTAAACTTAAAGCCTAAAAGCTCGTTTACAGTATTTAATTTTGCATTTTCTAAACCCTGATAAAAGTTTTTTGAAAGCTTCATAGTGCATATATAATCAAATTCTGGTTCTTCAATACCATATAAGCTTAAAGTATTTCTAAGAACTGATATATCAAAAGCTGCATTATGGGCAATTATTAAATTCCCGTCAAAATAATGCTTTATATCTTTAAAAACCTCATCAAACTCCTGTTCTTCCTCTACCATACTAGGTCTAATCCCATGAATCCAAATATTCATAGGTTCAAATCTCATTTCTTTAGGCTTAATTAAACGGTGAATTTTTTCTTTAACTTTCCCGTTTTCTACAACTACGATGCCTATAGAACAAGGACTATTTCTTTTTTCATTTGCTGTTTCAAAATCTATTGCTATAAAATTCAATTTCTAATTCTCCTTAATTTAAAATCACTTTAAAATTATACATAATTTGAAGAATAAAAAAAAGGATAGTTTTACTATCCTTTAATTAAACTTTCAACGTATTCCATATCAATATTTTCTTTTAGAATTTTTAAAAGCTCATCGTATTGCGATATTTTATAATCATTATAATTTTTATTATTTTTAAGTTTTATTTCGTAATCTTTAACTATGCTCTTCATAAAGCTCTCTAAAAATTCATTTTCATCGAATAATCCGTGTATATAAGTTCCATAAACATTCCCATTTTTTAATCCTAATATATTTCCCTTAGAATCTTTTATCCACTCTTCTTTTAAATCTAATATTTCACTACTTCCGTTATGAATTTCATATCCCTTTACTTTTTCTTTGCTTAAAGTATAAGCTTCTGTTTGTCTAGTACATTTATTTTTGTTAAATACAGTTTTTAAGCTTAAAAGATTTAATCCTTCTTCTTTTAAAGAATCTCCTTCAACTTTAAAAGGGTCTTCAATTTCTTTTCCTAAAATCTGATACCCTCCACAAATTCCAAGTATAGGAGTTCCCTCTTCTTTTAGTTTATATAACTTTTCTTTAAATCCAGTTTGTTTTAAATATTTTAAATCTTCTATAGTATTTTTACTTCCAGGTATTATAATTAAATCTGAATTATCTAATTCGCTAGGATTTTTTACATATTTTAAATTTATATTTTCTATTCTTTCAAGTGAGTTAAAATCAGTAAAGTTTGACATATGAGGCGTTCTTATTACTTTAACTTCTATCCCAAGTCCTTTTCCTAAATCTTTAATCTCTGTGCTATCTTCATCTTCTATATTTAAGTTAAAATAAGGCATAGCCCCTAATACTTTAACACCTATTATATCTTCTAACTGTCTCATAGCATCAGTAAAGAATTCTTTTTTTCCTCTAAACTTATTTATTATAACTCCCTTAACCCGTCTTCTCTCATCTTCAGTTAAAAGACTTAACGTACCTACTATAGATGCAAAAACTCCGCCTCTATCTATGTCTGCAACTAAGATACAATCAGAATCTGTCATTTTAGCTGTTTGAAAGTTTGCTATATCTGTATCTCTTAAATTTATTTCAGCGCAGCTTCCTGAACCTTCTAAAACTATTAAATCGTGATCTTTTTTAATATCTATATATGCTTCTTTAGCTTTTTCTTTTAAAAAGCTATTAAGTTCTTTATATTTATATGCATCCATAGTGCAGTGAACTTTCCCTCTTACTATTACTTGAGTTCCAAATCCCTTGCTTGGTTTCATAAGGATAGGATTCATATATTCATTTGGCTCGATTTCACAAGCTTCAGCTTGTACTACTTGCGCTCTACCTATCTCATCACCCTCTTTTGTAACAAATGAGTTTAATGATATATTTAAAGCCTTATAAGGTGCTACATCATATCCTTTTTCTTTAAAATATCTACAAAATCCTAGAGCTAAAGTGCTTTTCCCTACTGAAGATGCAGTTCCAAGCAGCATAATTCCTTTATATTTCATTTAATTCACCTACTTAATATCTAAAAATCCATAGTCTTTTGTTAATAAGTTTCCATTTTCTTTAAATTCAATTTTACTATTAAATATAGGACCATCATAAACAAATGTATGGTACTCTCCATTTTCTCCGCAAGGGTCTGAACCTTTATCTTTAATCCTTTTAACTAAATCTCTTGTTAAAATTTCCCCTAAAAACTCTTCACCTAAAACATTTAATCTTACGTTTTTAACTATAGTTTTAAATCCTGAATCTATAAATTCATAAGTTAAATCTTCTCGTCCTTCTTGCCAAAGAGGGAAAATAGATTCTAAGTTTGTATTTTTACATCTATCTTCGCACCAAGTTCTATGAGGCTCTAAATCAATATCACCAAATACGCAAGAATCAGCGCCAAGTTTTTTTGCCTCTTTTAGTGCTATTTCAAAAGTTTCTTCGTAATTATCCCCTTCACTTTTTACTATAAGTAATGGTATATCTAATGATTTTGAAACTTCTTTTAATAAATCTTCTGGAATCCCGTGAAACCAGCTTCTATTTCTTTTACTATCTACTGTAACTAATAAAGCTAAAGGGGTATGCCCTGATTTTATCATTCTATATAAGGCTAAAGTGCTATCTTTTCCGCAGCTATAAGACATTATAAATTTCTTTTTCATAAGTTTTCACCTCTCCACTTTTCTAAAGCTTCTAACATAAACTTTCTTATATCTATATCATAAACTTCTTTTAATTTATCACTGTTTAAAACTGTATTTGAATCTCCAGTAGATACTATTTTTCCATTCTTTATTAAAATAACTTCCTCTGAGAATTTTAAAACTAGATTCAAATCATGTAAAACGCCTATTACAATTTTATCATTTTCTTTTACCCATTTATTTATGTACTCTAATATTTCAATTTGACATTTTAAATCTAAATGATTTGTAGGCTCATCTAAAAGTAATATATCAGGGTCTTGAGAAAATGCTCTAGCTAAATATACTCTTTGAAGCTGACCTCCTGATAATTCGCTTATAAGCTTATCTTTATATTCTAATAATCCTACCATTTCTAATGAATTTAAAACTATTTCTTCGTCACTTTTAGAAAGACTTGAAAAAGCCCCATCTATATGTGCATATCTTCCAAGAGAAACAGTTTGATATACTGTATATGAAAAGTAAATATCAGTATTTTGACTCATAAGTGCAACCTTTTTAGCAAGGTTTTTTCTTTTCATCTTTTTAATTGACTCTCCGTCTATAGTTATATCACCTTTAAATTCAATAAGGTTTGCCATAGCTTTTAAAATAGTACTTTTACCACAGCCGTTTGGCCCTATGATAGATATATTTTGACCCTTAGATGCCTTAAAGGAAACATTATGGATAACTTCTATTCCATCATATCCTGTATATAAGTTTTTTAATTCTATCATATTTATCCCCTCTTTTTCCCAAAGTATAGGTATGCAAAAAATGGTGCACCAACAATTGCAGTTATAGCACCTACTGGTAATTCTGATGGTGTTATTATAGTTCTTGCTACTAAGTCTGTTAATACCATAAGAGAACCTCCAAACACTATTGACATAGGTATAACTATTTTGTGATTTGAACCAAATATCTTTCTTACTATATGAGGCGTAATTAAATCTATAAATCCAATCACTCCACTTAAAGCTACAGCACTTCCAGTTAAAATCGCTACCGCTACAAGTAATGTCTTTTTAACCTTTTTAGTTTCTACTCCA
The DNA here is from genome assembly GCF_024705715.1 of Clostridium sp. LY3-2. Taxonomy (NCBI): domain Bacteria; kingdom Bacillati; phylum Bacillota; class Clostridia; order Eubacteriales; family Clostridiaceae; genus Clostridium; species Clostridium sp. LY3-2. The sequence continues at coordinate 67,689 of NZ_JAMDLQ010000014.1, read as the reverse complement.
ACTGTCATAGCATGATTTTCACCAAAGCTTAATATATCCATCTCTCTAGTATATCTTATTACAAGGATTACTCCTATTATAAAAAATGGAAGTCCTGCAAAAACATAAGACCAACTCTTCATAGAGAATGATCCCATCTGCCACATAGTTATAGCTTTAATATCCTCACTACAAAGTGCTGTAACTGTAGTTAAGACTGCACTTGCAAAAAGAGATAAAACCATTCCTGAAAGTATTACTGTATTATTAGATAAGCCTCTATCTACTTTACTTGAAAATATTATTACTAAAAATACAGTTAAAACTCCAAACAAAAACCCTATAAAAGGAAGTGCTAAATTCCCTACAAAAGGTATAGTTATTCCTAAAACTATATATATTCCAACACCTAAAGATGCACCAGATGATACTCCTAAAGTATAAGGTGATGCTAAAGGATTTTTTAAGATAGATTGTATTACCGCACCAGATACTGCAAGTGATGCGCCTACCCCGAAAGCTAAAAGCACCCTAGGTAGCCTTAAAAGCCAAATTATCGCAATATCTTTAGATTCAATCCCCGCCCTAAGAGGTATATTAAATAGCTTATTCGCTATTATTGAAACTGTATCTAATAAATCAATATTGGAACTTCCAAGAGAAGTTCCAATACAGATAATCAGTAAGCTTAGGATTACTCCTAAGCTTATCTTAATTTTTATTTTTTTAGATGTTTGCATATTCTTTTGGATAAATATCCTTTGCAATTTGTTTTAATGCACTTATTACGTTTTGACTTGGACGTGAAGTTGCATTTTTATCTACTAAGAATACCTCTTTATTTTTAACTGCGTTTATAGTATTAAATCCTGGGCGTTTTTCTATTTGTTTTGTAGCATCTTTTATGTAATCTTCGTTTGTTAAGATTACATCTGGATTTTTCTTTATTACTGATTCTTCACTAGGTGAGATCCAACCTTTTTGGTCTTTAAATATATTTTCTGCTCCTATTGTAGTTAATAATTCATTTAAGAATGTATCACTACCGAAACTATAAAGTTTTTCACCTGAACCTATTTCAAAGTATACAGTTTTCTTATCTTTAATCTTTTCACCTATAGCTTTGATTTTATCAACCTCGCCTTTTAAGTTACTTACCATTTCAGTTCCTTTTTCTTCAGTTCCAGTAAGCTTCCCTAAGAAATTTATATCATCATAGATTCCGTTTATGCTTTCTGCTGTAGGTAGGTATACAACTGGGATACCTGCATCTTTTAAAGCCTTAAATGGATCTTCTTTTCCTTCTCTATTATGACCTGATGCAATAATAACATCTGGTTTAAGGGCAATTATAGCTTCAGCGTCTGGGTTTCTAAAGTCTATTTTAGTTACATCACTTTTTAACCCTTTTATATCAGCTGAATATTTATCTACTCCTACAATTTTATCACCTAATCCAAGACCTACTAAAATTTCAGTATTAGAAGGTGCTGTAGATACTATTCTCTCAATCTTTTTAGGTACTTTAAACTCTGTACCTTCCATATCTTTCATAGTAACAGTTTTACCTGCGCAGCCTGTAAAAATAGCTAACGAAAATATCGTTAAAACTACTACTGACAATAACTTTTTAAAATTTCTCATCACTTTTCCTCCATTATAATTTTGAGGCGTTAATTTTAGGGATTAAAAAAAACACACCGCGTGAAGGTATGCTTATATAAAAAAATCCTATTAGCACTATAACCCCACCCTCAGAAGGTTATAGTAAGTCGTATAAATAATTTGGCAGGTATCCCGACTTAGCTTCACCCTTAGCCTAGCCTTCCCATAATTTAATATAGTGACTATAATTTAGGCCTCGTCCACATCACGGTTACTGGGGTAGTTAGAGATTTACACTCTATTCCCTTTTAAGTAATATACACCAATTATTATTTTTATCAGAATGATTATATTATTTAATTATCCAATTGTCAATTATTTATCATTTGAGATTATTAATTTACAATTTCTTGAAGAGATTTTATTAATTTAATATTTTCTTCTCTAGTTCTAACTGCAACTCTATAATAACTCATATCTAGTCCTATATAGTTTTCGCAACTCCTTATTAAAATTCCATATTTTAAAAGTTCTTCTTTTAAATCTATATTTTTAAAGGTCTTAAAAAATATGAAATTCGCATAACCTTTAAATACCTTTAAATCTTTAAATAAGCTTAAATTATTAAATAAAAACTTATTTTCTTCTTCTACAAACGAAATAGTATTTTTAATATATAAACTTTCTTTTAAAGCTGCAATTCCAGCTTTATTTGCTATAGTGTTTACGCTCCAAGATATAGTGTTTTTATTTATTTTTTCTAAGTATTCTTTACTTTTAGTTAATCCGTATCCAAGCCTTATTCCAGGAAAGGCAAAAATCTTAGTTAAAGACTTAACTATAATTAAGTTATCATAATGTTTTAAACTATTAATTAAAGTAAATTCCTTAGAATTTCTAACAAACTCTAAAAAAGATTCATCAATTACAACTGTAACATCTTTTCTTTTTGAAGCCTTTAATATTTCTTCAATCATATCTCTTTTACATAAAGCCCCTGTTGGATTATTTGGATTACAAATAAAGATTATATCTGTTTCTTTATTAATCATATCTAAAATCCCTAAATCCAAATTACACTTATCTTTTAATATATAATAATCTATATTGCAATCTACTGAGTTTAAAGCTTCTCTATATTCTGAAAAACTTGGCCCGTAAAGCAGTGCCCTTTTAGGCTTTAAGCCTCTTACTATATTAAATATAACTTCCGCTGCACCATTTCCTAAAAATATATTATTCTTTTCTATATTTTCAAATTCACTTATGCTATTTATTAAATCTAAATAAGTGATATCTGGGTAATGAACCACGTCTTCTATAGCATTTATCATAGCTTCCTTAACAGTTTTTGAAAGCCCTAAAGGGTTTATATTTGCTGAAAAGTCTACTAAATCTTTAATTTTGTAATTTCTCTTTATTTCATCAATATTTCCACCATGACTATTTTTCATATGAATTTACCTCTATAAAAAAATATGTATTACAAAGAAAATAATTATAGCTAAAACTACCCCTAAAAAAGTAACTAAATCTAAAATTTTATTTGTCTTTATAACATCACTTTTTTCTATTTCTTTTAATTTATCCCCTATAGTATCTTTTTTAACTAATTTCCCAAAGTAATAGTTACTTCCCCCAAGCATTACAGAAAGCGCTCCACTAACTGCCGCTTCTGGGTGTGCACTATTTGGACTTGAGTGATTATATCTATCTCTTTTATATATTTTATAACTTTCTTTATATTTATATCTTAATAAAAAAGAAGCTATAATAATTAAATAACTTGTTATCCTAGCTGGAATATAATTAAATATGTCATCAACCTTAGCTGAAGAAAATCCAAAATCTATGTATTTTTCATTCTTGTAGCCAAACATAGAATCACAAGTATTAACAGCCTTATATAAAAAAGCTAAAGGAGCTCCCCCGATTCCTGCATAAAATAAAGGTGCTATTATTCCATCTGACATATTTTCTGAAGCGGTCTCAATTACTGCCCTATAAATTTCGCTTTCGTTTAATTTATCTGTGTCTCTTCCAACTATATATGATAATTTTTTTCTAGCTTCAATTATATTTCCATTTTCTAATTCCTTTATAACCTTTAATCCTTCAACCTTTAAACATTTAGCTGATATTGTAAAATATATTAATATTCCAGATACTATTATCCCTAGATAAGTATTAATATAACTTGTACCTTTAGTTATAAATAAAACTACAAAAAACGTTATAAATATTACAGACAGATTAGTTAAAATACCACTTAATTTAAGATTTTTAGAAATTCTCTTTCTAAAAAATCCTTCTAAAGATTTAGAGAGGTTTCCAATAAATCTTATAGGATGATAAGGGTTATTTGGATCTCCTATTATTAAATCTAAAATATATCCTATTATAATCTCTATCATTTTTAAAACCTTTCTAGTATATTTAATTTTAGTTTTCCTTTTTCTTTTAAAACTTCAAGGGTGTAGCCTTCTATGCAGTTTGGATGATAATCATAAAAACTTTTATTTTCTTCATTAAAACTTTCTAAAAGACTTGCTATAGTTCCCCCATGACAAAGTACTAAAGCCTCTTTTTCATCATTTTTTTCTAAAGAATCTATTAAAGAAATTAAAGCTTTTTCTATTCTAGTTTTAAATTCTTTTCTTGATTCTCCCTTTGGAACTTTAAATTCTAAACTCTCATCTAAAATCCAATTTAAATATTCTTTATTATCTTTTAATTCTTCATAGGATTTTAATTCGAAATCTCCAAAGTCATATTCCTTAAAGCCTTCTAAAACTTCAAAATCTTTATTTTTATAGATAAGTTTAAAAGTTTCATTAGTTCTTTTAAGTCCCGTTGTATAGTTGTTTTTACAATCTGGAAAGTTAAATTCTTTAATCTTTTCTTTTATTTCTTTTATTCCTTTATCGCTTAATTCTATATCAGATTTCCCGCAATAAAGTTTTTTTTCATTACAAAAAGTTTTTCCGTGCCTTATAAGATAAAGTATCATTTTAAGTCACCTTTTAATTTACTTTCTATTCCAAAAAACACCCTATAAACTTCTTTGCTTTCTTTTGAAAAAGTCTTTAAAATCTCTCCTAAATCTTCTCTTAATCTTCTCTCTAAAATTTCAATTGGAACTATTCCTGAATTTAAATCATCTGAAATAATTATCTTCCCTTTGAATTTATCAAGATTTTTTAAAACATATTCTTTAGGGTCTTTAGAATCTTTTATAATGTTAAAAACAAATTCGTGAAAGTTATTTATAACCTTTTTATCAAAATCTATTTTATTTGAATCACAGTTAAAAACTTCTGAATCTTTAATTTTGTATTTGTTTTTAACAAGTTCTAATTTCCCGTTGTATGCACCACCAAAATATAATTTCATATACTTTCCTCCTAAATAACTCCTAAAACTAAAAAGCATATAGCTTCTGATAATACAAGAGTAAATCCTGCAACATCTCCATTTACTCCGCCAAACTCTTTATTGCACTTTCTAATACTTAAAATTCCAACTAATCCAAGTACTATAAGTGAAATAAAATATTTAATATTTAAAAATACTAAAGAAATTAAAAGAACTAAAATATAAATAGATATTAAAATATATTTTTCATAAGGCTTCGTTCCCTTTTTAAATAAATCACCAAAGTAGCTTTTAGATATTTGATCTCTAGAAAGTATTGTATACCCGCCAAAAGATCTTGAAGCTATCGGAATAAGTATTAAAATTCTAGGGTCAAATCCATTTTCTAAAAGTGAAGATATAGAAGATGTTTCTACTAAAAAAAGAATTACTAAAGCTATAACTGAAAAAGCACCTACTTTAGAATCTTTAAGTATCCTTACCTTTTCTTCTTTATCCCTGCTTGATAAAAGTGCATCAGATACATCCATAAATCCATCTAAATGAATAAAACCTGTAATTAAAAGTGGACTTAGCATAGTTAATGAACTTAAAAGTATATTATTTATATTAAATAGTATAAGAATTCTAAAAGATACATACCAAAACATTCCAACTATAAGACCTATAAGAGGATACAGCCTCATAATATATCTTGCAGATTTCTCATCCCAAACATACTTTGGTAGAGGTATTTTTGTAAACATACTTAAAGTCATATTAAGTCCTTTGTATAAATCGTTAAACATCTAAAAGCCCCTCCCCTTTGTGAAATGTTATATTCCCAAAGTTAACTTCAATAACTACATCTGCTAAAGAAGCTAAAGTGCAATTAATACTACCTAGTTCTTTTCTAAATTTTTCTGTTAATTCATCGTATACTTTACTATCTGAAAATACAAAATCAGAAACTAAGATAAGATTCTTTAAACTTTTAGAAAGGCTCTTTATTTCGCTATTAATCTTATCTTTAACATCTAGATTAAAGCTCTTTTCTTTAAACATCTCGTTAGTTACTAAAGAAGTAACACTATCTAAAAGCATAGTATCAGAAGAGTTTATATCTTTAATGCTTTTAATATCACTTTTAATTTCTATAGTTTTAAAGTTATACTTTTCCCTATTTGAAATATGTTTTTCTATTCTTTTTAAGTCTTCTAAATCTTTAGGATTCATAGTTGCAAGATAATATAGCGTTCCCTCTTCTTTTAAGTTATAACTTATATTTTCAGCTAAACTAGACTTTCCACTCTTTGACCCTCCTATAACTAGGACAATCATATTTCTATTCCTTTTCTTGAAGGAATTCCTTTTTTAAAGGGATGTTTAATAGCTTTTATTTCAGATACATAATCAGCTATATTTACTAGTTCCTCTTTAGGGTCTCTTCCTGTCATTACAACTTCAAGTCCTTTTGGTTTGTTTTTTAGAAAATCTAAAACTAAATCTAAAGGAACAAAATCTAAATTAACAGTTCCGATTAGTTCATCTAAAATAAGTAAATCATAATTTTCTAAAACTGCCTTTTTAGTTATCTCTTTAAATCTTTTAGTATGTTCTACTTTAGCGTTTGCCTTTTCTTCCTCTGTCATATTCCAAGAAAACTTATTTACAGGAACACCTGGAACAAAATGATAATACTCTTTAAGTTTTTCGATTGACTTAAGCTCCCCAGTTTTATTACTCTTTAAAAATTGAGTTAATAAAACCTTTAGGTTGTTTCCTGAAGCTCTCATCCCAAGCCCCATAGCTGCTGTAGTTTTACCTTTACCGTCTCCACAGTAAATATGAATTAAACCAACTTCCATATAGTTTTACCTCCTTATACTTTATAACATTCTTCACTTCTAACTTCTTCTATGTAACTATCATCTATATCACCTTCACTAAATGTAGCCATATTCTTCATCATAGAATTTGCAAAATCAATTACTGAAAAAGCAATAGGACATCCGCTACCTTCACCAAGTCTCATATTTAAATTTAAAAATGGTTTTAAATTTAATTCTTCCATAGCTAAGTTATACCCTATCTCTTCTGATTTATGAGACGGAAATAAATACCCCTTTACAAGTGGATTTAATCTTGATGCGCAAAGTGCAGCTACTACTGATATAAATCCATCTATAACTACAGGTATTTTATAATACGAAGATCCTATAAAAACTCCTATCATCCCTGCAATATCGTATCCTCCGACTTTAGAGACTATATCTATAATATCTTCTCTATTAACATTATGTTTAAGTATAACTTCTTCTACTATAGCTTTTTTCTTAATAAAAGAATCACTAGTTATTCCGCCACCTTTTCCAACTATCTTTTCTGTTTCGATGTTTAAAAGAGCTTTTAAAACTGCAGATGATGTTGTAGTATTTCCTATTCCCATTTCACCTACACCTAAGATGTTATATCCTTCATCTTTAGCTTCTTTAACTGTTTCTATTCCTATAAGAATTGCGAGCTTACATTCTTCATACGTCATAGCAGGCTCTTTATAGATATTTTTTGTTCCTTTTCTGATCTTTCTATCTATAACTCCTTCTATTTTTTCATCACTATTAATCCCTATATCTACTACTTTAAGGCTTGTCTTATTTGCTTTTGCAATTGAACAAACCCCAGTCTTTCCTTTAATGAAGTTTTTAGTTTGAGCTAAAGTTACGTACTGTGGTGCAGATGCAACCCCCTCTTCAACTACTCCATTATCAGCTGACATAATGATAATGCACTTTTTATCAGTTTCATTTATTATTTTTGAAGTTATTCCAGAAATTCTTACAGAAATGCTTTCAAGTTCTCCAAGGCTACCTAAAGGTTTTGCTAAAGAATCAACTCTAAGTTTTGCTTTTTCCATAGCATCTTTATCTAAAGGAGTAATTCCTTCTATAAACTTTTTTATCATATCGTCTTCTCCCCTCCTTTCTTTTTTGATATAATAACTTAACAAAATTTAAAGGAGAAAATAATGTTAAACCTTTTTAAAAATCACAAATTAAAACAACTTGGCGGTTTAAATAATAAAAACTATTTAATAGATTATTATAATAATTTTTATGTATTAAGGCTTCCAAACAAAGATAATTCTAATGATTTTTTAAGTGAACATAGTATTCTTTCCTTAGTAAATTCTAAGAAGCTATCACCACATATTATATATCACAATAAAGAAAATGGTATACTTCTTACTAAATATTTAGATAACTCGGCAGTAAATATTAATACATTAACTACTAGAAAGTTTTTAAAATCTTTATCTATATCTCTAAAAAAACTACATAATCTTGAGGTTTCAAGCTATTTTGACCCTTTTAAAGATATAGAAGATAATTTTAAATTTTTAAAGAAAAATAATTTTAAGTTTAATCACGATATTGATACTTTTATAGAAAAGATGAATTTCTTAAAAGTAAATTTAACTAAAAATATTTCTTTAGGCTTATGTCATAACGACTTAAATATTTCTAATGTACTTTTTAAAAATTCAGAAGTTAAATTTATTGATTTTGAATTTTCAGGAATGAATGATATATTTTTTGACCTAGCTACTATTTCTTGGTTTTTAAGTGAACATTTAAGAAATTATTTGATATTTGAATATTTTGGATATACAGATAAGGAAAAGATGAAAAAATTAAATGATTATTTATTTATAGTAAAACTTTGGAACGCATCTTGGAGCCTTAAAAAATCTCTAACTTCAAATTCTGATTACGATTATGTCTTAGGTGCAAATATGATCTTAGACGATATCAAAAATTATAAAATTTCTAAATAAAAAACTTCCGCTTATTTAAGAAGCCTTAAATAAGCGGAAGTTTTATTTATATCCATTGATTACTATATCTAATTTTCCTGTTTTAGGATCCATAACTAACCCGTGAATATTTATATTATCTTTTGGCATAAGAGGATGATTTTTTATAGAGTTTACACTATCTTTTACTGACTCTTCTACAGAATCAAATCCGTGAAGCCATTTTTTTATATCTATTCCAGCGGACTCTAAAACTTCTAAGTTTTCTTTTTTAATTCCCCTATCTAGCATTTTATCTATCACTTTTGAAGTATCTAAATTACACATCCCACACCCGCTGTGACCTACTACTAATATTTCACTAGCATCAAATTCAAAAACTGCAATTAATATACTTCTCATTATACTTCCAAAGGGATGCATAACTGTAGCCCCTGCATTTTTAATTATTTTTGCATCACCATTTTTTATATTCATTGCCTTTGGAAGAAGCTGCGTTAATCTTGTATCCATACAAGATAAAATAACTAGCTTTTTCTTTGGAACTTTAGAAGTTTCATACTCTTTATAATCTTCGTTTTTTATAAATTTTTTATTAAATTCAATAATCTTATCTAATTTTCTCATTAACCCACATCCTTTAATTCTATTATAACTTTTATGATAAATAACTTCCTTTTCTTCGTCAAATTTTTATATAAGCTCCTTACCTGTTTATATTAATTTTTTTCTATATTATAATATATTTAATTAAACTTTTTGGAGGAATTTAAAATGATTAAAATTGCAATATGTGATGATGACTTACATCAATTGAGAGAGACTTACGATATCGTGCACAATATTGTAAATGATTTAAACGTCAAATCACTTATATCTAGTTATTCTTCTAGTTATGAACTGCTTGATATAATTACAAATAAAGAAGAGATTTTTGATATCATTTTTTTAGATATAATTATGAGTTCTTTAAACGGAATAGAACTTGCTAAAGCTATTAGAAAGTTTGATAAAGATGTAAAAATAATTTTTACAACTAACAGTAAAGATTATCTTTTAGATGGTTATGAAGTTAATCCTTCTAATTATCTTCTAAAGCCACTTTCTTTAATCAAAGTAAAAAAAGAATTACTAAAGTGTATAAATGATATAAATAAAAAAAAGGAGGATTACATAGTTATTAAATCAGGTTCTATTATATCTAAGTTTAATATTTATGATATTGTTTATTTTGAATCTAAATTAAGGCAAATTATTTTAACTAAAGCAAATGGAGAAACCTTTAGTTTTTATGATAAATTAAATGAAATAGAAGAAATTTTATCTACTAAATCATTTGTAAGATGTCATAAGAGTTACCTTGTAAATATGCATTATATAGACTCTATTAATGGCACTAACATAATTACAACTAAAAATCTTGAAATTCCTATTAGTAGATTTTATTTGAAATCAACTAAAGATTCATTTTTAGATTATTTCTCTAAAAAAGTAAAATGAGATTAAGCAAAATTTATTGCTTAATCTCATTTTTTAATAGTGCCGTTACTTTAAACCATTCATCACTAAATTCAAATTTAATGTTACCATCATATTTTTCTACGCTCTTTTTAACACTTTCTATTCCAAGTCCGTGAATAGCCCCATCTGTTTTAGAAGATACAAATTTCCCCTTTGACTTTACTATATCGTTAGTTTTACTATTTAAAACCTCTATATATAAGTATTTATTCATTACCATACTTTTAACGTTTATATACTTTTCTTTATTTTTTTCATTTAAATTTGCCTCAATAGCATTATCTAAAAGATTTTTAAATATTACACAAAGATCAAAATTATTAATATTTAATGTTTTCGGAACCTTTATATCTAAAATTAAATTTATATCTTTATCGCTACAAATTTTTTGTTTGTTAGCTAATATTGCATCTAATATACTATGCCTAGTAATTGACTTACTTCTGTTTGAATCTATAGTATTAGACATAGATGCTAAATACTTTTTACATTCATCATACTCTCCTTTTTCTATTAATGTATTAAGTAAGTTTGTATGATGCTTCATATCATGCCAAAGCCTTCTTACTTCTTCTTGATACTTTATTATATTGTTGTAATGCTCGTATTGATAGTTAAGTTGATTGCTTAATATATCAATATTTGAAGAAAGCATTTCATTTCTAATTCTTTTATTTCTGTTTGCAATCCCGATTATAATAATTACTAAAATTGAGATTATAATAATTATTGTAACTATATATGTTAAATTCTTGGATTCTAATTCTAATATTTTGTTGTTGTATTTAGTGTTTTGTAATTCTATATCACCTAACGATCCTATAAGGTATTGAGTTCCTTTTAAACTTGATACCTTTCTAATACATTCTCTATATTCATTTATCCAAGATATCATCTCATCCTTTTTCCCTGTTAATCTGCATAATTCTAAAATCTTTTCTAGGTCTAGTAATTGACCTCTATAATCCATAGTCTTGCTTAAATAAGTATATTCTTCTTCCCTAATTTTTAAAGCTTTTTCATAATCCCCTTTAGCTTCTTCTAAATCTCCAATTATTCTATATTTGTAGCTTAATTCGTTTTTATTTAAAGAATTATCTAAATAAGAGTTTAAAATCTTTTCAGCAGCTTTTGGATTGCCTGTATTTATGTATGCTTCTGCAAGGTACATATCATTTAAAAAATAAAGGATTTCTATTTTGTTTCTTTTATCCATCTTACTTTTTAAATCTAATGAAAGTTCTATAACTTTTTTATAATCTTTTTCATAAAGATTATATTTTATTTTACTATTTATAGTATCAAAATAATTAGAAAGACTATATTCTTTTTCTAATTTTTCCGCTTCTTCAAAGTTCTTTTTAGCTAAATCACTTAACCCTAAATCACCTTCTATACTAGCTTGAAGGTATTTAGTTGAAGTTAATAGTTCTAATACATAATTACTTTTATTTTTTGAATACAGTTCACCTGCAAGTTCATTAGCTTTATATATATTTACATAGGATTTATTATAATCATATGTCTGACTATACATAAAAGCTATATAAAAGTAATAATATGAAAGATGAACATACATTTTTTCTTTTACTAAAATTCTTTCTGTTTCATCTGAAACCCTTTTTATTTCATCAAAATCTGGAAAAACTAAGTTGTATACTATATAAGCTACGTAATAACTTCCCTTTTCACGGTCACACATACTATTATCTTTTATTTTTTTTAATAATTCATTTTTGATTCCTTTTTTATCGGTACCATACTCCTGTGCTAAACTTAAAACAATTCCTCTATACTCATCAGTATCGAAAAATTTAGAGTTTTTAAAAGGAACTGTAATTATAAGTGCAATTAAAGAGATACAACTAATAAAAATGCAAATTCTCTTCAGTTTTTTTCCCCACCTTTTATCCTTTTTAAATATAACTTAACATCTTTTTAAGCTTTTTTCTATTAATTATTTAATTATTTTTATTTTTTATTATAAGTGATTTACATTTTCCTAATTGCTTTTTAACTATAAGTTCGTCGATAAGTTGGCTTAAACGCACTACTTCATCAGTTGTACCGTTTTTTACATATAATTCACCTAAAATATCTTGCAATTCCCTCATAATTTTATCATTGATCATAATTTCCTCCTTAAGTATTTAAAAACTAATTTTATTCCTCCCCGTACTTTTAGACTCATATAATTTCCTATCAGATTCTTTAATTAGATTCTCGCCCTCTTCAAAGGAAGTTATACACCCTTTACTAATCCCCATACTTAAAGTAATTCTGTCACTTATACTTGAAAATTCATGTACAATATTTTTTTCATGCAGTCTTTTATTAAAAATTTCTAAATCTCTTATAACAAAATCAAAATTTCTTTCTGAAATTATTGAAAATTCTTCTCCACCATACCTAAATACTAAGTCTTCTTTAAACACATCCCTTAGTAGATTAGAAACTGTAATAAGAGCTTCATCTCCTTGCATATGCCCGTAATTATCGTTATAGCTTTTAAAAAAGTCAATGTCTAACATAACGAAAACTATGTTTTTTCCTATGTTTTTCTCTAAGATTTGATTTAAATATCTCTTATTATAAGCCCCTGTTAAACCGTCTGTGATATTATCTCTCTCTAATTTCTTATTTGATTTGGATATTTTAACATTTATATTATAAATTGTAAACACCACTGCTATAGCTAAAATAAGTAATATTATTAATCCATATATTTTATATTTATCAATATAAGCTTCTCTCTTTTCTACATATGTGTTTAAATCAGCTATAACGCTATCTGTATCAACTGTAATATTTACTTCATTATATATTTCGTAAATTTCTTTAGAATATTTATACAAATATTCATTATCTTTGTTTAAATAACTTAAAGTTGAAATTTCCCAAACTAAATCGTAATATAAATTAAAGCCACTTTCTTTCTTTTTAATTTCATCTATTATATTTTCATATTTTTTAATTGCTTTTTTATAATCTTTATCTTTAGTATACTGTCTTTTTATTTCTAATTTATCTAATAATAATTTAGTATTTATATGAACCTTATTATTATTTTTCGAATATAATTTTTTTGCCATTTTTAAATGATTATCTGAAACTTCAAAGTTTCCAACTAAAAGATTAGAATCAGAATATAATACATGAAGCCACATAACTTCTCTAACCCTTGCATTTGGGTTTAAACTATTTACAGTTTCTAAAAACTTTTCTTTATATTCTTCACCTTTTTCTAAATTACCAGTTTTTAAATTACAATCTATAAGATAACCATATAATTTAAGCTTGTCTTCTGGGTCTTTAACCATATTTCCATCTATAATAGTTTGTAATAAATTTATAGCTTTTCTATATTGCCTTTTTGTATAATAATTTTCTGAAAGGCTAATTAAGCACTTCCCTAGGTATTCATCATTTTTTGAGTCTAATGCTATTCCAATAGCTCTTTGGTCATAAATCAAAGCTTGATTATAGTCTCCCCTTAATCTATTTAAAGTAGCTAAAAGTAAATATGATTTCATAACCCTTTTATGGTCTTGTATTAAATTTAAAGAATTTTCTAACAATTCTATGCAATCTTTAACGTTATAATCTAAATCAATTCGCTTTGAAACTAGTTCATAATAAGCATCTGATACTTCATTTCCAAGTCCATTACTACGCCCAAGTTCTTCTGCCTTTTTAATATATTTATTTGATTCACGTAGATCTCCTATATATGTATAATTCATAGCTAGTTTTACTAATATATCAAACTCTAACTCTTTATCACTTTCTAGACTATAGCCTTCACTTATTTTTAAAAATTCTATTGATTTTTCATAATTCTCATTTAAATACTCAATAACCCCTAATGAATAATTTGAAAGTTTTGTATTCTTTGCTTTTTTTGAATTACCCTTTTCAATTAAAATCTGTTCTTTAAAACTTTTCAAATCATTCTTTTCTAATTTAAAAACCTTTTCTTCTTTAACTAAATTAATAAACCTAGTTGTGTAAACTCTTCCTTTTTCCTTTTGAAAAATAGAAAAAATAAATATTATCATAAGAATTATTGATATACCATAAATGAAGATTTTTATATTTCTAGTTTTAGTTTCTTTAAGCATTTCAAGCACCTCATTTACTCTCAATTTGTACTTTAATACTAACATCAATCTTGAATTAATATCTTCTTTTGTAATTTATTGCAAAATTCATGTCCTTTTTAATCAAATCTTTAACTTTATTATATTTTTTACAAATAACGTAAAATAATGTTATTTTTTAAGTTATAGTATACTCGTTTTTTCTATCAATTTAAATTAATAAAATTTTATAAAATAAAAGCTTATAATAACAAATTTATAATATAATTTTACTATTAATTCTTTACTAAAAAATTATAAATAAGTAAAATTATTTTAATATCTACGAAAGGATGTGCTTAAATGAAAATAGCAATTATAGGCGCTGGAAACATAGGAACCTATTTAGCTACATATATTTCTTTAAAAGAAAATACTGAAGTTTTTTTGCATACTTCAAAAACTGAAAGTTTTTGTGATGAAATAGAACTTATCGAAGAAGAAAAAAATATTGTATCCAATACTAAATTAAAAAAAGTGTCTTCTAGTTTTAAAGAATGCGTTGAAAATGCAGATTATATCTTAATAACTCACCCTTCTTTTATGGCTGAATCTACAATTAAAGAAATTATTAAATATGCAAAAGAAGGTTCTATTGTCGGTACTATTCCAGGCTTTGGCGGAAAAGAATTTTATATAAAAGACCTTTTAGATAAAGGTATAATCTACTTTGGAACACAAAGAGTTCCATCTATAACTAGATTAAATTCTTACGGCAAATCTGTTACTTTAAAACAAAAAAATAATTTTATGAAGATATCAGTAGTACCAAAGGAATATACAAATAAAGTTTGTAACGATATGACAAACTTTATAGATATACCTTGTTTACCTTTAAAAAGTTATCTATCAATAGCACTTTCACCATCTAATCCTACAATGCACCCTTCAAGGCTTTATGAGTTATTTAAAGATTATAAAGACGGTGTATTTTATGATGAAAATCCATTATTTTATGAAACTTGGGGCTATATCGCCTCTAAAACATTACTAGATTTAGATGATGAACTTAAAAATATTTTTGATAAATTTAATGAATATAATGATTTTTACGAATATGATTTTGAAAAAATAAAAATTAGATATAATATAGAGACTCCAGATGAGCTTTCTAAAAAAATAAATACAGCGCCTGGATTTTTAGGGATTTACTCTCCTATGATAAAGGTTGATGATAAATATATCCCAGACCTAAATTCAAGATATTTTACAGAAGATATAGATTTTGGGCTTTGCATTTTAAAATCCTTTGCTGAAATATTAGAAGTAGATACCCCTACTATAGATAAATTAATTATTTGGGCACAAAACCTTTTTAATAAAGAATTTATTGTAGATGGTAAATTAATTGGAAAAGATGCAAAAAAATTAGTTACACCTATAACTTTAGGCATAACTAATAAAAAAGATTTAATAAGCTTTTATAAAAATTTATAATATGGCCCTAGAATAAAAACATACCTCCGTTTTTATTCTAGGGGATTTTTATATAGTTAAATCAAAACATACTACTTGCGGTACGTTATTAAACCTATATGGTAGTTTAGTATTTCCAAGTCCACTGCTTACATATAATTTAGTATTGAATTTATTTCCTAAATCGTATAAGCCTTTAGTATATTTTTCTGATAAAACATTTTTAACTACAGGTCCATAAAAAGGTAAGTCTATCTGCCCTCCGTGACTATGCCCAGATAATATAAGGTCTACTTTATAATTTAAGAATTTTTCACTTAAATCTGGTTCATGTAATAATAAGATATTTATATCATCTTTATTTATTTTACTCATAGTTAGCCTTGAATTAAAACTACCCATAAGACCATCATCTGCACCTAAAATCCTAATATTTTTACCTTTTACTTTTATTAAATGGGAATCATTTTTTAATAATTCAAAACCTGATTTATTCATTATTCTACTATAATATCTTACGGCGCCTCCCCCGTAATCGTGATTTCCATAAATAGCGTATTTTCCGTATTTACTATTTATTTTAGTTAAAACTTTAGATACTTTATCTATATCTTTATATTTAGCTGCATTATCTATTAAATCACCTGTAAAAACAACTATATCAGGATTTAATTTATTTATTTTTTCTACTGCTTTTTCTAAATTTTCTAAGGTATAAAACTCACCTAATTGAGTGTCTGTAAACTGAACTACTCTAAGCTTTTCTGATCCTTTATCATTAAAATCTAAACTAATCTTTTTTACTGTAAGTAATTCTCTTTCTATGTATTTTGTATAGATAAAAAGAGAAACTGGAATAATTATAAATATTATAAATATAATTATTGGAAATTTCTTTTTCATAGTATCACCTTTTCTTTAGTCTTTAGTGATACTTTATATTTTCTTTGTTACACCATTGTTACATATATCAAAATAAACAATAAATTCTATATTATTATCTTTTGAAATAATTTCAAGGCTAAACCTGTGTGCTTTGCAGATATTATTAACTATAGTAAGTCCAAGCCCCGTTCCTGAAAGTTCTTTATTTCTAGATTTATTTAATACATAAAATGGCTTTATTAAATCATCTGTATTTGAAATTTCGTATTTGTTCCCATTTTTTATTTTTAAATACTTTTCATCTTTATTTAAATAGATATCAATTTTATTATTATCTGTATATTTTATCCCATTAGATAAAAGGTTTGATATTAATAGATTAATTAAAGACTTATCTCCCTTTATATTTAAACTTTCTAAATTTTTATAAATCTCTATATTATTATCTTTAATTAATGCACTGTATTTATTTAAAGTTTCTAATATGATTTCTTTTAAATTTAAATCTTCAAAATCTAAATCTTTAGTTTCTGTTTTAGCCCAAACTAAAAGCTCGCTTACAAGGTTATTTAAATCATCAACCTCTTCTTCTATAGTATCTAGATAAGTCCCATCATCAAGTCCGTCTTTTATTCCTCTACTGTAAATTTTAATTAAAGATAATGGAGTTTTAAATTCGTGAGAAATACCTGAAATTACTCCTTTTAACATCTCGTTTTTATAGTTTATTTTCTTATTTGCACTTTCTAGGTTTTCACTCATAGTATTTATAGCTATAGATAATTCTTCTATTTCATCACCTGTTTTAATCTCTTCTTTTCTAAAGTTTAAATTAGATATATCTTTAGCTAAATCTTTTAGGTTTTCTAAAGGTTTTACAAGCCTTTTTGAGAAGAAGTAAATTAAAATAGTTATTATTATAATAGATAATATAAGTAATATAATATTAAATTTATTTACTATCCCTAAAGTTTCATTTACAAATTCCATAGGAACTCCAATTACAAATATATAATCTTCTTTTATAAATACACTTGCAAATACTTTATATTTTGATTCGTTTTGATAATATATTTTATTTACTTTGCTATCTTTAGACTTTAAAAGGGTATCTTCTGTTATCCAAAACTTATTTAACTTTATTCCCTTATTGAAAAATTGATCTTTAATCTTTTCATTTATATCATCAATGTTTTTACTATGCTTAGTGTATGCTATTTTAACTCCGTATTTATCTTCTAAAAACTTTATATCATCTACAGTTTCCTTTAGAGTAAGCTTTGATATATTTTCATATACTTTATTTATAACTTTACTTTTTTCATATATGTAATATTTAGAAACAAACATAGTATTAATTAGAGATGAGAATCCTAAAACAAAAATAATTACTAAAGATACAACTAAAGATATCTTTTTATTTATCTTAATTTTAATCCACCTCCAAAGAATAACCGATTCCTCTATATGTCTTAATTAAGTCTTCGTATGTCTTGCTTCTAAGCCTTCTTATGTGAGTATCTACAGTTCTATAATCACCTTCGTACCCTATTCCCCAAACTATCTCAATAATCTTATCTCTTGATAAAATTATTCCTTTGTTTTTTATAAACATATTAAGTAAATCATATTCTATTTTAGTTAGTTTTAATACTTCGCCTCCTTTATAGGCTTTCATTTCTTCAGTATTTATAACTATATCTTTTACTTCTAACTTTTCTTTTTCATTTAATAGCTTTTTAGCTCTTAAAATTAAAATCCTAGGGTCAAATGGTTTTTTTATATATTCATCAGCACCTGAATTTAATGCTTTAAATTCGTCATCTAAATCATCTTTTGCAGTTAGCATTAAAACCTTTGTGCTACTATTTTCTTTTATATATTTACATACTTCTATCCCATCAATTTTAGGCATCATCCAATCTAAAATAGCTAAACTTATGTTAAATTCAAAAAATTTATCTAAAGCTTCTTGTCCGTCATATGCTTCAATTACATTAAATCCTTCATTTTTAAAGTATGCTTTTAAAATTTTAACCATTTTTTCTTCATCATCAGCTATAAGGATATTCATATTGCACCTCCAAATTCTATATCATAAATAATAACACAAATATATAAAGGGATGTTTACTAGAAAATTAAACATCCCTTTATATTATAATCTTTTTGCACCGTTTAATATGCATCTTTTACCGTAGGTACTATAACACCCGTTACAAGATACGCATCTTGGTTCTTTTAAGTTTCCGCTTTCCCAAATATTAATTAAATTAGGCTCGCAAGTTAAAGGTCTAGACATACTAAAATATTCTATGTTTGAATTATTTAATATATCTTCCATAACATCTAAATGCCTGTTTCCTCCAATTAAAATTACTTTCGTATCTACTTCTTTACTTAATCTAATTGCATAATCTTTAAAGTATGATTCATTATCTTTTGATAATTTAACCTTAGTTCTAGCTGCCCCTAAATTATTTTTAGCTACCTCTGTTATAGATTCATTTCCTCCTGTAACTTCAATTGCATCAATTCCAAGTCTACTTAGCTTTTTAGCGACGTATAAACTGTCTTCTATAGTTAAACCACCTTCTTTTACGTAATCAGAAGAATTTAATTTTATTAAAACTCTAAAGTCGTCTCCTACCTTTTTTCTTATACTTTCATAAACCTCAAATATTATTCTACCTCTATTTTCTATAGAACCACCGTACTCATCCTCTCTCTTATTATAATAAGGAGATAAGAATTGACTTAATAAATATCCGTGCCCTGCGTGTATTTCAACTCCATCAAATCCTGATTTTTTAACTCTAAGTGCAGCTTCAGAAAATGCATTAACTATATATTTTATATCTTCTTTAGTCATTTCTTTTGCAAAAGTTTTTGTTTGTTCGTTTTGAATGCTTGAAGGGCCAAATATAACTCTATCTTCTGTATTAAAATTTGTCATAAATCCGCCGTAAACTATTTGCATTATTATATTAGAGCCTAAACTGTGAATTCTATCTGTGAATTTTTTATATTCTTCTATAAATGAATCATTATATATTCCCATCATCCTAGGATTTGGCTGTTCTTCTTCTGTTATAAATGCATATCCTGTAATGATAGTTGAAACTCCACCTTTTGCAAGTTCTTCATATACATTTATAAGTTCATCTGTTAAATGCCCTTTGCTATCTGCAAGTTCTTCCCACAAAGCACCCCTTATAAATCTATTTTTCATACTCATTCCATTTAAACTTGTTTTATCAAATAAACTTTTCATATTATCTATCTCCTTAAAAATTCTTATGTGTTTAGTATAGTTCTATTAATAGATTTATATAAGTACGCACTTTTTAGTAACCATATAATTTTAATTTTTTTCTGTTATTATATAATATAAGAAAAGATTTTTAGGAGATATTTTTATGATAAATTATAAAGATAAAAGTTATGTTTGTTTATTAGATTTAGCTATGGAACTTATACGCGGCAAATGGAAAGCTGTTATTTTATGCCACCTAGATAACGGTGAAAAAAGATTTTTAGAACTTCAAAGAATAACACCATCTATAAGCCACAAGGTTTTAACAGAAAAGTTAAAAGAACTTGAAGAAGATGATTTAATAGAAAAGATTGATTACCTAGAAAATCCTCCAAGGGTAGAATATTTACTAACTCCTAAAGGAAAAGATTTAGCTAAAGTATTACACTCTTTAGAGGATTGGTCAAAAAAGTATTTCAGTAAAATAAAAGAATAAGGCTATCCTTATTCTTTTATTTCATATAACTCTAAAGGTAATCCGTCTGGATCGCTAAAGAAAGTGAATTTTTTTCCTGTAAACTCATCAATCCTTATATCTTCTACAGCTATATCATTATTTTTTAAAAATTCAACTTCTCTTTCTATATCAGAAACTTCAAATGCTAAATGTCTAAGGCCTAAAGCTTCAGGGTAGCTAGGTCTTTTCGGTGAATCTTTAAAAGAAAATAATTCTATTTTATTATCATAAAGTTCTAAATCTAGCTTATAAGATTCCCTTTCTTTTCTATAAGCTTCGTGAACTATTTTAAATCCTAATATATTTACATAAAAGTCTTTAGACCTTTCATAATCTTTGCAAATTATAGCTATGTGATGTATTTTTTTAATTCTCATATATGTACCTCTTTTTAAAATAATATAATTATTATAACAAAAATAGCCTAGAAAAAATATCTAGACTATTTTATACCAAAGCTTATTGCTTCTTGGAAATTCTATTTTTTGAATATCTTTTAAATACTTTTTTACTTCTTTATAATCTAAGTTTTCAAAAGTCGTATCTCTAAAACCTTTTTCTACAATAGTAAAGCCTTCTTTAAGTTTAATTATTTCAACCTTTCTATCTTTTTTAAAAGTTTTAAATTGAACCTTAGAGTTTTCACTAATCCTTTTTAATGAAGTCATAGCTACATTTATAAATTCTAAATTACTAACCATCATTTAGATACACCTCTTGACTTACTTAACTCTTTTAAAAACTCATTTTTAATTAAAACATTAGATATAAAAAATATAGCTATCTCATCTTCATCATAGATATATGCTACTCTCCAAGCTAAAAATTTATTATATATTAATTTAAATTCAAATATAGTTTTCCCAAAGAATTTTAGTCCTCTACAAGTTTTAATCTTGTAGGGCTTTTCTTCTATAAGTTTTATAGTATCATTTTTTATTTTATCTCTTATAAAATTTTCATATTCTTTATTTTTATTAAAAAATTTATCTAATTCTTTAGTTTCTTTTATAACTACTTCTTTATATTTCATCTTTAACACATCTCTTTTTATATTTCATCTTTAAATTTTTTAATTATCTCATCTTCTACCTTGTTTTCCCCAAGTCTTTCTATAACTTCTGCAAATCTTTCTTTTTTTATAGCATTTTCATTGAAAAACTCTATAGTTTTATCTAAAAGTCTAATTAAATCTTCCTCTTTAAACTTCTTTTTCATAGGGCTAGCTTTTCTAGACTTCCTTCCAGCTCTTCCCCCTAAAAATACTAAAAAGTCCATTTCGTTCATAGCTATATTAAACTTTGGAATCACAGCAAAATCATTGCTTTGAGCTTTCCCGTAACTATTCATACAACCAAATATACCTATCTTAAATTTAGATGGGACTTCTCTTCCTAAAAACTCATCTTCTATTTCTTTAGAAAGCTTTCTAGTATCTATCATTCCATGCTTACAAACAGTCCCCTTACAAGAAACTATTGCACGAACTGTATTACCTGCACCACCAATTCTTAAATTTTCTTCTTTTGCTCTATCTATAACTTTATTTATATTTTCTTCTTTTATAAACGGAATCTCTATAGTTAATCTACTAGTTAAGCTTATTTCACCTTTTCCAAAGTCTTTTGCTATCTTAGCTAAAGCTTCTATTTGCTCTGCTTTAAAATAGCCAACATCACTTAAAAATCTGACTGAATAATACTCTTCTTGTTTTTGATTAATAATTCCAATCTTTTTTAAATTTGCTTTTTCTTCACTTGTTAGTTTGTTACCCATTTTAAAATCTCCCTATAATTAACTTTAATTTAATTATATACCTAATCCGCTTATAAATAATATATATTGTTTTTATAATAATAATAAGCTTTTACTTATAAATAAAAAAAATCCTAAAAGTTATATATAACTTTTAGGATTTTTTTAAATTTAATGAGTGCAGTTATGACTACAAGTATGAGTACTTGAAAACTCTTGTAACTCGTTTAATTCTAAAGCTTTAATATTTGATTCAATATCACCTGATACTGCTTTATAAACCTTTATTCCCATTGAATTTAATTTAGTTATAGCACCAGCACCAATACCACCTACTATAACAGCATCTATATCTTCTCCGCCTAAGGCTTTCATAGGTTGACACTTTCCGTGTTCATGACCTAAATCTCCATTATTAATAGTTCTAACCTCTTTCTTTTCTAAATCACAAATTACAAAAAGAGGTGCAGTACCAAAGTGTCCATAAGGCATACTGCTCATTCCTTCATTTTCTTTAACTGGAAAACATACTCTCACAATAATTTCCTCCTCTATTTTATTATTTAAACATTTAATATGTTTACAATCACTAATACATAATTTACTAACTGATTCTTTTTTGTGCTTTTTATCTAAATTAACTATGCTACGAATCATATTTGATGCTTTCTCTAAAACGTCTATATTTAAATCATAGATAATATGATATCCGATTTTATATCCTACTATTAAATTAGATTCTTTTAAAACTTTAATATGCTGGGATACCGCAGATTCAGTTAGTTTCACTTCTCTTGCAATGCCTTTTGCGCACATGCTCTTTTTTGAAATTAGGAGCAAAATCTTAACCCTAGTTTCATCACTTAGCGCTTTAAAAACTTTAATTTCTTCTATCATAGCCCCTCCAGATTTAATTAAGTAATTACTTAATTAAATTATACTACTACAATTTACCTTTTTCAATAAAAATAAAAACGAGCCAAAATGGCTCGCTCTTAAAAAACTACAATTATTTATCTTTCGTTCTAATTAAATCTTATCTTTTGTTTCTTTAAATTCATCCTTTGTTTTTAGTTATTTTATCTTTTGTGTATTTTAAATTTTTCTTTAGTTATTTATCTTAATGTAATTATTTAAGCTTTTCTAATACTGATGAACCTATAGTTCCTTTTGGCATTTGAACTTCGAAGTTATCAGCGATTGTTGCACCTATATCTGCAAATGTTTTTCTTTCTTCTAATTCACCTGAATCTTTCATTGAAGGTGAGTAAGCTAAGAAAGGTACTCTTTCACGAGTGTGGTCTGATCCTTTATAAGTAGGGTCATTACCGTGGTCTGCTGTTATTATTAATAAATCATCATCATTTAGTTTTTCTAATACTTTACCTAAGTTAACGTCGAATTTTTCTAATTCTTCAGCATATCCTTTAGGGTTTCTTCTGTGTCCCCATAAAGCATCAAAATCAACTAGATTTACAAAGCAAAGACCTTCAAAGTCTCTATCCATAATTTCTAAAGTTTGTTCCATACCATGAACTGAACTTTTTGATTTATTTCCTTCTGTTATTCCTTCTGAATCAAATATATCTTTGATTTTACCTACTGAAATAACTTCAAGACCTTTATCTTTTAAAGCGTTTAAAGCTGTTTCTCCGTATGGTTTAAGAGCGTAATCGTGTCTGTTACTAGTACGTTTAAACTCACCTTTTTTGTTTCCAAGGTAAGGCCTTGCTATAATTCTACCAACTTTCCATTCATCTTTTAAAGTTAGTTCTCTTGCTATCTCGCAGCATCTATATAATTCATCTAATCCAAAAGTTTCTTCGTGTCCACATATTTGTAAAACTGAGTCTGCAGAAGTATAAACTATCATATCTCCAGTTTTCATTTGGTGCTCACCAAGTTCATCTAAGATCTCTGTTCCACTTGCACTTTTATTTCCAACTATTTTATGACCAGTTCTAGCTTCTAATTCATCTAATAATTCTTTTGGAAACCCTGTGTCAGTAAATGTTTTAAAAGGTTTAGTTATATGAAGGCCCATCATCTCCCAGTGACCTGTCATAGTATCTTTACCTACACTAGCTTCGTTTAATTTAGTTCTGTATCCAATAGGTTTTTTTACAGAGTCTACGTGCTTAACTTTGTGTAAGTTTCCAATCCCCATCTTTTGAAGGTTTGGGATATTAAAACTATCAACTGATTCTGAAATATGTCCTAAAGTATCTACATTTATATCTCCATATTCTTCTGAATCGTTCATTGCACCTACTCCTAAAGAGTCAATAACGATTGTAAAAATTCTTTTATATTTTTTCATAATGTTACTCCTTATAGTCTTTAAAAATATATCTTACTAATGATATATTATATTACACCATTTGCTTTGTCTAATTTGATTAGGTTTCTTATTCCTTCAATACCTACTTTTATTGCACTTTCAGTATCGTGAACTTGAGCGTTTTCCATTCCTCTTTTTTCTCTTTCTTGGTTTGCAACAACTAAGAATGCTGCACCAACTCTAACTCTTAAGTAGCTTCCTACTATAAATAAAGCAGCACCTTCCATCTCTGAAGCTAAGCATCCCATTTTGCACCAAGCATCCCATTTGTTTTGAAGTTCATAACTTACTGGTTTAGTTTCTGGTGAATGTTGTCCATAAAATGAATCTTTTGCTTGAACTACACCTGCGTGATAAGGTAGTTTTAATTCTTTAGCTCCTTCTACAAGAGCGTTTATAACATCTAAGTTTGCAACTGCTGGGAATTCTATAGGAGCGTACTCTCTTGAAGTTCCTTCTGCTCTTATAGCACCTGTAGCTACTACTATATCTCCACCTTTAACGTCTAAGTCCATTCCACCACAAGTACCTACTCTGATGAAAGTATCAGCTCCACATTTAACTAATTCTTCTAAAGCTATTGCAGCTGAAGGACCACCGATACCAGTTGAAGTAACACTTACTTTTACTCCATCTAAATATCCAGTATAAGTTACATATTCTCTCTTATCTGCAACTAACTCTGCATTATCTAAGTATTTAGCTATTTTTTCGCATCTTTTAGGATCTCCAGGCATGATAACATATTTACCAACCTCTCCTTTTGCTACATCTATGTGATATTCTTTTGCTGAACCTTGTGAATAAATCATTTTATTTCCTCCTAATCTCTCGTTAAAAATTAATTGTACAACCACAACTTGTCTGCTTAGTTGTATGTTCTTTATGAATATATAATATCATACTTTTATCTTATTATCAAACGTTTACATATAATTTTTTATAAATTTATTTGTATTTATTAGAAAATCTCTTATAATTTAAATGTAGAGTTGTACTATTTAAAGCATAACTTGTCTACAACTTGTCTACTTTAGAAAGGTGATTAATATGGATACACTTATACCAAATAAAAGCAAAGAGCTTTTATATGTAACAGTTTATGATAAATTATTTAAAATGATAACTGAAGGAACTTTCCCTAAAAATTCAAGGCTTCCATCAGAACCTGATTTAGCTAAAAGGCTTGGGGTTAGTCGTAGTACCCTTCGTCAATCTTTAGCTCTTCTTCAAGATGATGGACTTATAAAAAACATACGAGGAAAAGGGAACTTCATCACAAATGATAATTTTAAAAGTTCAAATGGATTAGAAAAGTTTGGACATCCAGTTTATAAATGTTTAAATGAAGAACCAGATGATTTAGAGATGGAATTTAAAATTGATCCTCCTTCTGATTATTATTTAAAGGTTTTAAATAGCGCTTCTGTAGCTACAGTTTGCATAGATAGATGGTATTTAAAAAATAAATCTTCTCTTGCGTATTCCTATACGATAATACCTATAGAAGAAATTTCTAAATTAAACTTAAATTTAAATGACAAAGAAGAATTTAAGAAATTTATAGAAGAAGATATCTATAACGATTGTACTAAGATAGAAATAAAAATAAAAATATCTAAGTCTGGAAATTTTGTAACAAAGAATCATCCTATAGCAGGTGAAGATACTTTTTATTTATTAGAAGAATCTATTTATAAGTCTTCAAATTCTCCTATAATACTAAATAAACATTACTTACCAGTAAAAACTAGTACAATTAAAATCAATCCTACTAGATAGATTTTAAAAGGGATATTAAAAATTTAATATCCCTTAATTTTTAACTTATTTTTTTGTAGTTTTTAGATAATTCATCTACTATGTTTAAATATGTTTTTATTGCTTTAAACATATCTTCTTCATTAAAATCAAATCTTACAGAGTGATGCTCTCCTTTTAATTCTGTTCCAAACATCATATAAAGAGCTTTTCCTCCGTTATCTTGAACTCTTTTCATCATATAACAGATATCTTCACTAGCACCAAAGCTTGCTTTTTTTATAACTTTATCGAACTCTTTCATGTTTTTTGCAATATTTACTGCAAAATCTATAAGTTCTTTATCACTATCTGCATTAATAGATTTTCCTACACATTTTATTTCAACATCAGTGTCATGCATCATTGCAGATGATTCTAGTATCCTGTTTGCGTAATCTTCCATATATTTGTTAAGTTCAGTTGTTTCACCTCTAGTTTCTATTTCCATAAAAGCTCGTCCAGGGACTACATTTCTTCCGCTTCCAGCTACAAGTTTACCTACGTTTATTCTAGTTACGCCCTCACTATTTCTAGGGATAGCATCTAAATTCAATACTGCTGTAGATGCAGAAAGTAAGGCGTTATGCCCTTTTTCAGGTGCAACTCCAGCGTGAGCTGACTTCCCTTTAAATTCAGCGTTGATTTTTGAAGTTGCAAAGAATCCGTCTGTTCCACAGATAATTTCTCCAGACTTTCTAGCTTTTATTCCTATATGTCCACTAACAATATAATCTACATCATCTAAAACCCCGGATTCTGCTATAGACCTTGCACCGCTAACCCCTTCTTCTGCTGCTTGAAAAATGATTTTTATAGTTCCTTTAAAATTTTTAAACCTTGAAATTATTTCTGAAACTCCAAGCCCTATAGAGATATGACCATCGTGACCACAGCCGTGCATTATTCCTTTATTAACTGAAGAAAATCCAAATTTAAAAGGCTTATGATCTTCTTCTTCACATTCGTTATTTTTAACAGCATCTATATCGAATCTTAAAGCTATAGTTGGGCCTTCTCCATTTTTTAAAATCCCACAAACTGCAGTGAATCCGCCTTTCATTTTTTCCATAAATTCTGGTATTCCACCTTGTTCTAATGCCCTTTTATAATTTTGTTTAAGTTCTTTTTTTGAAGGTAAATTCATTCTGTATTTTTCATTTATTATATCTTTTCCATATAAAACTTGAAAACCTAATTCTTTTAATCTTTTAATAATTAAAGATGCAGTTCTAAATTCTCCCCAAGCAGCTTCAGGGTATTTATGAAAATCTCTTCTAAAATTAATAATCTCCTCTTTAATACCTTCTAGTGCCTTGTCTACGTTCGTATCCATATTCTTTTGTTTCCTCCAAAAGTCCTTAATTGGCCTTATTTATATCTATATTTTACCACTCTTTTTTTCTTCTATTCCTATTTAAACTTATTACTAATTTAAATAATATTCTATCTCTCTTCTTTTTAAGTAATTGGCCTCAAGATATTCTTTTATCTTAGAGTCATCAAAATCTCTAGCGTGACTTTTGCAAACTTTAACGCATCTCATACAATTTATACAAAGAGATTTATCGATCTCTCTATTTTCACTTATTGCTGAAACTGGGCAAAGCTTAATACAAACTTTGCAATTATTGCATTTATCTTCTTTGAAGCTTTTTAAAATATTACTTCCTGGTTTTTCTTTTAAAGTTTCTATATCCCTGTTTCCTGGGAGATTAACTTCACTTAAATCATTATTTTCTAATTTTTTTAATATTTTATCTCTAAATTCTAAAATAATTTTTGAGTCTTCAATGTCTGGCCTGTTTGCACCTAACTTTTTAGAATATATATGAGGAATTATAGGTGCTATCCCTCCAATTACTTTAAATCCTCTTTTAGATAGTATAGTTTTTAATTGAATTAAAGCATCATCATAATGCCTATTTCCGTAAGTTGCCATAACTATCAAAGGAGTATTATCTCCTTTTAAATTAGAAAATAAATCTGTAACCATAGGAATTCTTCCAGCATAAACTGGCGCTGCTACAACTACTAAATCACCCTTTTTAAAAACATAGTCTTTCTCTCTATTATCTTTAACTGTTAAGTCAATTTCTGTATAATTTTCATCTATGTTTTTAAGAAGAACATCTAAAGCTTTTTTAGTTCCTCCTGTAGGACTAAAAAACACA
Organism: Clostridium sp. LY3-2; assembly: GCF_024705715.1. Lineage (NCBI taxonomy): Bacteria > Bacillati > Bacillota > Clostridia > Eubacteriales > Clostridiaceae > Clostridium > Clostridium sp. LY3-2. Next base: position 39,131 of record NZ_JAMDLQ010000014.1, on the reverse strand, counting down.
CCATAACTTTCTATTTTCATAAATAAATCACATCCCCTTAATTCTTTTTTAATTAATTATATCATTAAAAATCCCCTAGAAATTTCTTTCTAGGAGATTAATTCTTTTACAAATTCATTTTTAGGATTATTTTTTATATCAGAGCTAGTCCCACTTTGAACTATTTTACCTTCATTCATAACAATAACTCTAGTTCCAAGCTTTAGAGCCTCTTTTATATCGTGAGTTACAAAAATAATAGTTACATCTAACTCTTTATAAATATTTAAAATCTCTTCTTGAAGCATTTTTCTAGTTATTTCATCTACAGCCCCAAAAGGTTCATCCATCAAAAGTATTTTAGGCTTTGAAGCTAAAGCTCTAGCTATCCCGACTCTTTGCCTTTGTCCTCCTGATAATTCGTTTGGATACTTTTTTAACATTTCCTTTTTAAGTCCTACTTTTTCTATAAGTTCTAAACTTCTTAAAGACATAACCTTTTTATCTTCTTTTTTTAAGTTTAGAACATACTCTATATTCTTTTTAATACTCATATGAGGAAAAAGTCCTATCCCTTGTATTACATACCCTATATTTCTTCTTAAATTAATTTTATCTATAGTTTTTATATTTTCACCGCACACAAAAATTTCTCCACCATTAGACTCTAAAAGTCCGTTTATAAGCTTTAAGACTGTCGTCTTACCTGAACCCGATGTGCCTATTATAGTTAAAAACTCTCCGTATTTTATATCTAAATTAAAATTTTCTAATACTTTTTCATCTCCATAGAATTTATTTATATTTTTAAAACTAACAATATTTTCGCACATTTTTAATACCTTTAATCCTTTTTAATAAGTCCCTTTTCCTTTAAAAAGTTAATTGCAATTTCTTTTTCATCTTTTCCATTTGATTCAACTTCATTATTAAGCTTAGACATTTCTTCCTCTGTTATGATGTTATTCATTTTTAATAAGACACCTTCTAGATCTTTATATTTTTTTAAAGTATCTTCACGAACTACAGTCCCTGAGTAGTATGTTTGATAAAAATTCTTATCATCTTTTAAAACAACTATATCAGATGTAGAAAGCTGTCCATCTGTTGTAAATATATTCATTACATCTATCTCTTTTGAATTTATAGCTTTATGTTTTAGCCCTATATCTAAATCTACTGCTTCTTTAAATTTGAAGTTATATTTTTTGCATAAAGCATCATAACCGTCATCTCTTTCATAAAAATCATATTCTGCACCGAATTTTAGATCTTTTGAATACTTTTGTAAATCAGAATAAGTTTTTAAATTATATTTTTTTGCTATATCTTTTCTTACAGCTAAGCCAAATGTATTATTAAATCCATAAAGTCCAACCCACTTTAATTTATAATTTTCCATATATTTTTTATTTAAATCTTCAAAAAGTGTCTTATCGTCTGGTATATGTTTTTCTTTTAAAACAAAGCTCCATCCAGTTCCTGTATATTCAGGATACATATCAAACTCACCCTTTACTATAGCCGGGTGGATGTTACTAGTTCCCCCTCCGATTCCTTTAGTTATCTCAACATTAAGATTTGTATTTTCTTCTATTAAAGCTTTAAGCATTTCACTTAATATAAATTGTTCTGTCATAGGTTTTGTTGCAATCTTTATAGTTCCTCCACTTTTTTCTTCTACTTTTTTTGAATCATTATTACATGAAATAAAAGTAAAAGGTATTCCTATAGTTAAAGCTAAAAGTGCTATTTTAATAAACTTTTTCATTATTTAACCTCCATTTTCTATTAATAATTTTCCATATTCCCCCTGCTAAAAAATCTCCTAAAAGAGCTAGTAATGCTATAAGCAAACTACCAACTAAAGTCATAGCAGCATTGTTTGTAGTAATTCCCCTATATATAGCTACTCCAAGGCCTCCGGCCCCTATAAATGATGCTATACCTGAAAGTGCTATTGTCATAACTATCATATTTTTAAACCCTGAAAGTATTATTCCTGTTGCAAGAGGCAATTTAATCTTAAATAGTATCTCTGACCTTTTACTTCCCATCCCCTTTGCAGCTTCAATAATTGAACTATCTATACTCTCTATTCCTGTATATGTATTTCTAATCATAGGCAAAAGCCCATATACAGTTAAAGCTATTATTGCTGTCTTGTTACCTATTCCAGATAGGGGTATTAAAAATCCAAGTAACGATATTGATGGTATTGTGTAGATAAAATTTGTAATGCTAATTACTATTTTTGAGGATTTTTTATATTCACTAATTAAAACTCCTAAAGTTATTCCTATAACTCCAGCTAAAAGTATAGCTATACAAGATATTTTTAAATGCTCTATAGTTAGTTTTAAGAAAAAATCCCACCTATCTATAAGTAAATTAAACGCTTCTCTTATATAAATCACCTTCCTTAAAATTAATATCTTTACAATAATATTCTTAAATACAAAAAAAATTCTCTAAATCTTAGAGAATTTTAATAAAAAGCTTTTTTATGTAATTTTAGATATATTAAAAAGATAAAAATAGAAAATATTAAAAGTCCAAAAAACAAAAAGTTTTTATTTATTTTATATATGTTTGAAGAAATTATAGGTCCTATTGCATAGCCTATAGATTCTGACGCTCCGACTACTCCAAACACAAAACCTTTTATATCTTTAATTTTTGAAAACCCTAATAGTGAATTTTGAAGTGCAGCATTTAAAAAGGTTGCACCTAAAAAATATATAGTTATAACTACAGCAAAAATTATTTTTCCTCTAACTACTCCTAAAGTAAATAAAGCTACTATCATAACTAAAAAAGAAATAAACATTTGCCTATCTATCCCTATTTTGTCACTTACTATTCCAGCGATTGGTGCAAATATCCCAAAAACAAATAGATAAATCGATATTATAGTAGATGTATAAAAGGAAGTGGCATGTAAAACTTCAAGCCCGTAAAAAGGGAAAATAGACCCGACGCACCCGTAAATAAAATCACCAAGTAGCGCAACAAAGCAAAGTAAAATAACTTTACTTAAAAGCTTCTTTTCTGTAAGGTTGTTTTTTATAACTTTGAGCCTACATAGTATAGGTTCTTTTGATTTCTCACATTTTTTTGATTTGTTCGTATCTTTTTTTATTTTAAAAATAATAAAAACTACTGTTATTAAAATTGAAATAAATGAGATCGAAAATACAATATTAAAATTATTAGTTAAAGATAGTATATATCCTCCTATAAAGGCTCCAATTCCTCCACCTAAAGTAAATACAGCTGATGCAAATCCTGTAGATTCTCCTATATGTTTCCCGTCTAAAGATCTTCCTAAAATCGAGAAAACTGCAGGAGCTGCAAGACCTAATATAGCTCCTTGAACTATATATAAAGAGCCACAAAGTATGTTGTTATTTATAAATATATAAGTTATAGGAACTAAAGCTAAAAGCGTTGTAGATATAACTAAAACTATCTTATCTCCTAAAGTATCTGTAATAATTCCAGAAGGGACTTGAACTAAAGCTTTAGAAAGTCCGTAAAGAGACATAAAACAACCTATTATAATAGTATCTAAACCAATATTATCAAAAAATAAAGGTAACACAGGAATAGTAAAACTATAGCTTATTCCAAAAATCAATCTATAAAAACAAAAGTTTCTAAGGTCCTTATTTTTAAATAATACACTTTCTTTTAAATTCATATAGTTTCTCCTTATGTTTTTCTAAGGTTATTTTTAGCCAAAAACTTAATAACTATTACTTCTTTAGATTTAAAAAATAAAATAAAGAAACTATTAGAGTTACAAAAAACAAACTTAAAAATAAAAGGTCTTTACTATAACTGTATAAATATGATGATATTAAGGGTCCTACAGCAAACCCTAAAGATTCAGCCCCTCCAACTAGCCCAAACACAAATCCTTTAGTAGATTCGTTTTTTGAGGCTTTAGATAATTCACTTTGAAGGGATGCGTTTAAAAAGGTTGCACCTAAAAAATATATTATTATAATTATTAAAAAAATTATTTTATTTCTTATAAAGTACAAACCTAGTAAGCTTAAACTCATCACAAAAAAAGATAAATTTAAATTCTTTTTATTTCCTATCTTATCTGAGACCATTCCAGCTATTGGCGCTCCTATTCCAAAAACTAAAAGATAAACTGATATTATAAATGAAGTGTAAGCTGTTGTTCCTTTTAAAACATCTGTACCATAAAAATGTATTAAAGATAAAATGCACCCATATATATAATCTCCTAAAAAAGCAATAGATGCTAAAACTAATGTTTTTCTAATAATTTTTTCTTTTTTTAATTCTTTTATTATAGACCTATTTTTAATTTTCTCACTTGAAGTCCTATAATTATTTTTAGGAACTAAAAATAAAAGGTAAATAAAAGATATAAATATTCCAAAAGAAGCTATATAAAAGACTAAGTCAAAATTGTTTAATCTGTTTACTATGACCCCAGAAATCAAGGCTCCGATTCCTCCACCTAAAGTAAATACTGCAGATGCAAAACCAGTACTTTCTCCTCTTCTTTTAGTATCTAAAACTCTAGCTAATATAGAGTAAGTTGCAGGGGCTGCCATCCCTAGTATTCCGCCTTGCAGTACATATAAACTTGCTGCAATAAAAGAATTTTTACTATAAACATATCCTATAGGTAAGATAGACATTAAAATAAGTGCAAACTTCAAACTTTTTTTATCTCCAAGTGTATTTGTAACTACACCAAAAGGGAGCTGAGTTATTGTTTTACTTATTCCATAAAAAGAAGCTATAGTACCAATTAAAATAGTATCAAAACCAATCTCTTTAAAGTATAGTGGGATTATAGGTAATATCATAGTATAGCTTATTCCAAATATTAATCTATAAACGCAAAAATTTCTTAAATCTCTATTTTTAACTATCAAATTATCTTTAAACATAAAAATCTCCTAAAATAAAATTTACTTAAAATACTTTAATTAATCTTATTCTGGGAGATTACATATTATAATCTTTTTAAATGTTTTTATAACTTATAAGTTCTATATTATTTGATTTTATAAACTCTTTTATTTCTTTAGATGTTAGTATTCTTAGCTCCTCTGCCCTTTTAATATTATAACTACTACCATTTAATAAAATAGAATCTACGTAAGCTGGATGTGTCATAATTTCAATCAAATCTTTATCTTTATTATTTTTAAATATCTCTTTTAGATTTTTTAAAGATACACCTTCATCATAAAAATCTACTATAAAGTTTTTAGAATGTTTAACCCCTTCTTTTTCTAAAAGCTTTTCGTAAAATTCGTTCATCCCTCTAAGCGGAATATTAAATTCTTTTGCTATTTCTATAGCTATTAAATATTGATTATATGTTGCACCAACGTGAAAATCTATATGAGTTGGTTTAAATCCTGTATCTAAAAATTTATTTATTTGAGCCGTGTACTCCCTTTTAATTTCTAAAACATCTGCTTTTTCTATAATATTCATATCTCTTATAAAAAAGCCATTTTTATCTACTATAGTTTTATGCCCTTTTATAATAGGTTTAGAAGCAGTCATAACTAAATGTATACCAACACTTAAATCACTGTTTTCTTTCATTAATTTTATTGCATGTTCAAAGCCTTCCATATTTACCATAAGTGACGTTGAACTTACAATCCCATCTTTAAATGATTCTAGTATTCCAATATTTTGTCCCTTGCTATACCCGAAATCATCTGCGTTTACAATCGCTTTCATCTTATCCCCTCCAAACATATTTTAACATATTCTCATTAAGTTCACTTTAATATCTTTATTATGCTATAATATTTTAGTAGAAATTTGTGGAGGTAATACTTATGCATAATACACTTACTAGAGAAAACATGGAAAAATTAAAAGAAGAATTAGAATATAGAATGACAGTTAAGAGAGCTGAAATAGCTAAAGAAAAACTTGTAGCTGCAGCTCATGGTGATAGATCTGAAAATGCTGAATACAAAGAAGCTTGCGCTAACTATAGAGAAAATGATAACAGAATACAATATCTTTTTACTATGATTTCAACAGCTACTGTAGTTGATGAACCTGTAGATAAATCACAGCTTGGAATTAATTCTAAAGCTAGAATTAGGTTTGTTGAAGATGATGATGAAACTGAAATAACTTTAGTTACTACTATGGATTTAGACCCTGAAAATATGCTAATTAGTATAGAGTCTGATTTAGGTAAAGCTTTATTAAATAAAAAAGCTGGCGATATAGTAGAAGTTTTAGCACCTGGTTACAATTACACAGTAGAAATAATAGAGCTTTTAGATTAAAAGCTCTATTTTTTATCTTTCTATAGAGTTTGTAGTTTTGATTTTATTTTCTATAGCTTCTTCGTATACTTCTTTTATTACTTCTGCATAGATTAATTCAACTAAAAACCCTTGAGGTAATTTTGACATAATAGACCCTGTCTCAAACTTTGTTTCTACTCCTACATAGCTTAAATTTACATCTGACATATCCATAATTGTATTTCTAACATTTGAAGTTATCGATATAATTTTACCTTTATTTTCTTTAACTAAATTTAAAGCTTCTATAAGTTCTTTAGTTTCACCTGTATGTGAAATACAAAAAACTAAATCATTTCTTGAAATTAAAGAGGACATCATAAGCATAGTGTGATTGTCAGTAACAGTAGTGGTATTTAAACCTATTCTCATAAATTTATAATTTGCATCCATAGCGGAAATTCCAGAGTTTCCAATTCCAAAGAAAAGTATTCTTTTAGAACTTAAAATCAATTCTCTAATTTCTACTATTTTATTAAAATCAAGTTCTTCAAAAGTCTTATCTAAAACCATTTTATTGCTCTCTAAAATAGTTTTTGAAGTGTTTTGAATACTTTCGTTTTTATCTACAGCTGCGCTTATTATACTTTTACCTTTTTCTTTTGAAATAACTTTAGCAAGGGTTACTTTAAATTCTTGAAACCCACTAAATCCAAGCTTTTTTGTAAACCTAGTAATAGTAGCTTCTGAAGTTTTTGCACCCTTTGCTATCTCTGAAATAGATTTATATACGCACTCACTTCCCTTTTCTTCTATGTATTCTTCTAATAATATATCGTTTTTACTTTTCTTATAATCATTTTTCTTTATTCTATCTATTATTCCCAAAGTCTTCCCCCTTAAACTTAATTCAAAGCATCTACAAATCTTTTTGTAATTTCTTGAGGTCTAGTTATAGCACCACCAACAACTGCTGAAAATGCTCCGCTTTTATAAGCATCTTCTAAATCTTTTGGACTATGTATTCTTCCCTCTGCAATTACTGGAATTTTTAAATTTTTATTTAATTTACTAATTAACTCTAAATCAACTCCTTTATTTTTATTTGAATAATCTGTATATCCTGAAAGTGTTGTTGAGACACAATTTGCGCCTAATTTTTCAGCTAAAATCCCTTCTTCAAAGTTTGCTATATCCGCCATGACTAAAACACCTTTTGAATGAATTAAATCTATTAAATCTTTAAGTTTTTCACCATTTGGCCTCTTTCTATTTGTACAATCTAAAGCTATCATCTCGCAGCCTGTACTTAATAACTCCATAACTTCTTTTTTAGTTGGAGTTATATAAATATCAGAATCATCATAAGCTCTTTTTATTATTCCAATTACAGGTAAGTTAACATTTTTCTTTATTTCTAGAATATCTTCTACACCTTGCGCTCTTATACAAACTGCGCCTCCCATTTCTGCTGCAATTGCCATCCTTCCCATTATCATAGGACTATGCAAAGGCTCCTCTTTAAGGGCCTGACAAGATACTATTAAACCACCTTTTATTTTATCTAACATAACCTCTCACCTACTTTACATTTTATACTTACATAATAAACGTAAACATTTTCATTTGCAACTATTTTTGAAAATATATTTTCATTTTTATCTTATTATGAAATTTATTTTCATATGTTTTATAATTTTCTGTATATAAAAAGATGCTACAAAAATTGTAGCACCTTTTTAATCTATCCTATTAACTTCCACGAACTATCACTTCCTGGAACAGAAGTTGTCCACCACAAAGCTTCATAAACCTTTCCTTCATACCTCACTTTCATTCCTGAGGTGCAGACCATTCCGTCTTTATAATCTACAGTACCGTCTGGATTTTGTGAGTTTACTTTTTCCCATGCAGCTGATGTATCTGGGGCTTCTCCTTTAACCCACCATTTGCAAACATACTCTTCTCCTTTAAATATAACTTTATCTCCTGTGTTATAGATTTTATTTGGATCGTAATTATCTTTGCTTGGGTCTGGTTTTGCTTTTACTTCTATAGTAATTTTCAAAGTTGTTTCAAGACCTTTACTATCAGATACTTTATAAACTATATCATAATATCCAGCTTTCCCTGTATCAACCTTTCCTGTAATTTGAATCTTTGAAGTTAAATCCCCATCTTCTTTATCTATAGCCTTAACCCCGTCTAGAGGATTAAAATTATCTCCTACATATATAGTTTTACTTTGAGCTCCACTTATAACAGGTTTATTATTAACTTCTACAGAGCCTCCATCTGTAAACTCTTTGCAGATATTAGTAAACTCATATTGATTTTTTACTCCACTGTTATTATCAAGTTTAGCATCTCTATTTAATGACCAAAATGAAACCATTCCAAGTCCATTTAATTTTGCATGATCTACTACTAGCTTTGTCCAATCTGTAGTAAATACTGGGTGAGCTGAACCTTCAAAACCTATAGATGGTGTAGTACCAATCTTTCTATAACTCTCTGCATCTGTTAAATCTATATTTGCATACTTTCTAAAGTAATTTTTTAATTGATCTTTAGTAGAATCAACAGCTCTTAAAGATGCAGTTCCATAGTTTTCTCCAGGGTTTAAAGAACTTGAGCCGTAGCACATAGTCATAATATTTACAAGTTCAATTTGTACTCCTTGACTTAAGTAAGCTTCTAAAACATCTAACTGTACGCTTGTTAAACCGCTAGGTAAAACTGGCAAAGTTAAAACTATATCTACTCCTGTCTCAGCTTGAACTTTCTTTATAGCTTTTGCATTTGCTATATTTTTCGTTTTATCTTGCGCTCCACCTTCTATATCTAAATCTAATCTAGTTAATCCATATCCTTTAACTAATTCCATATAAGTATTATATAAAACATCTACATCTTGAGTAACTTCCCAAAAAGGAGTTCCGTTTAATCCCCCGAAAGATACAGTAACATCTCCGCCTACATCTCTAAGTTCTTTTATAGACTTTTTAATTCCATTATATTGGCTGTTTTCTCCCCCGCTTTCACTTAAAACAGAGTATCCACCCCATCCCCAGTTTACTTTTCCATTTTGTACTCCTGAAGTCCCTTGAATAAATCCTAAATTAAAAAATTTTACTCCAGTGTCTTCGTATATTTTTTTCAAATTAACAGTTCCGTTATTTGAGTAATCAGGATTGTTAATCCAAGATACCATATCAACATAAGGCGAATAAACCTGACTTGGCCACTCTATACCTTGTCCCACACCAAAGCTTTTGTAAGCTTCAGCTTTTTCTAGTGAATAAGCTTGCTTATCTTCTGCATAAGCCTTGTCCTTTTCTAATACTGGTAAAATTCCTGTAAAAACAACTGAAGTCACAATAGTTACGGCAATGATCTTTTTTAATTTTTCTTTTTTCATTTAAATCCCTCCATAATTATTCTAAAGTAAACCTTTCCATTTAATTATAATATAGTAAATTTTTCCATTCAATGGTTTTTTCAAATATAATTTAATTTATAAAAAAAAAACTATGGTTTAGGGTTTACTTTTCACCATAGCTTTTTTGATATTTTATATTTACTTTTATTTTAGGATATCTTTCTTTAAATTGACTTATAACATAAAGGCAGCTAGGACAAGGCTCCCATTTACTATATAAATCTATCACTCCAAAGTCTTCTAATTCCTTTTTATCTATTTTTTTAGAAATAGCTTCAAAAATCTTTTTTTCACTATCATTTATCCTTCTATAACCTACTCCTAATTCCCCAAGCTTATTTACCTTAGAACTAAAAAATATAGCGTTTTCTTTAGATACTACTTTGCAATAAGACTCTATATCGTTTTTTCCACTAACTGCTTTAAATTCTTTATCATTAAATTTTGCAACAGCAATATTTATAGAATCACCTAAGGTTTTACTTTGATTTATCTCATGATATTTTTCTTTTTTTATAATATATTTATCTAAAGATTTTATAAGCCTTTTGATTCTAGGAATATCAGATTTTAAACTGTTATGATATTCTACTGTTCCTAAATCTGATTTTATGTAATTTTCATTTAAATCTTCTAAAATATTTATTTTAACTGTATTTATCTCTTTTTCTTTATCATATAAAGATTCTTTAAAAGAAGTTTTAGGAATCATTTTTTTTATAAGTTCTATATCTTTTGAGTAAATATAATCTTTATCAATTTCTCTTTCTAAATCTCTTATAATTAAAAAATCTTCTTTTAGAGTCATCTTTTCAGTAGAACTTTTTATAATTTCTATTTTACTTAAAATCTTTGATACATCTTCTCTTTTTGAAATTTTTCTCTCAAACTCTACTCTATTTATATTTAAAATATCTATATCTTTAAATATTTTATTTAATTTTTTATGTTCTTTTTCAAAAATCAATATATTATTTATATATAAGAAAAAATCTTTTATATCATCTACTTTGTAAGTTATACCTTTTTTAAAGTCTTTATAAATTCTTTTTATAACTTCCTCTTCTAAAGTAAAATCTTCTTTAAACTTTTCTAAAGTATAGCCGCACCTTTTTATATCTTCTAAGCTACCTATCTTTATCCTATTTCTTTTTTTATTTATCTTTTCCATAAGCTTTACTATCTTTCTTTAATTTTCTTTTGCAAAACAAAAAGCCCTCTAAAATTATAGGGCTTTTTAATTATATATTATTTTCTTTTTAATTTATACAATTTAAATTATTTTTTCTATCTTTTATTATCATAATTAAAACTGTAACCATAGCTAATATATCTGCTAAAGGCTGAGATGCAAATATACCAAAAATATTAAATACCTTAGGCATAAAATATAATATAGGTAATAAATAAATCACACTTCTTGTAAGACTTAAAAACATTGCCCTTTTTGAATAACCGATAGTTTGAAAATACACAGTTCCTAAAATAACTATTCCGATAGTTGGTAAAGTTATTAAATTAATGCTTATCCCATATTTAGCTAAGTTTATTAAAGCTACATCATCTGAAAATAGCCCTATAAAAAATCCTTTAAAATTCAATATAATTATAAGCCCAATGCTTAAAAATCCTGTAGAGAATGTAATTGCTAAATAAAGAGCTTTTTTAGCTCTATTATAAAGCTTTGCTCCTATATTATAGGCTATTATAGTTTGCATACCTTGGCTTAACCCGTAAACTGGCATTAAGAAAAGAAGCCCTATAGAAGTTATAGCAGTCATTGCACCTATAGCTAAATCTCCCCCGTAGCTTTTTAAAATTATATTTGTTACTACAAATATAAATCCAGTTGCAATTTCCATTAAAAATGGAGTTATTCCAATTTTAATAATATCTTTAACTAATCTTTTATCGAATTTAATATTAGATAATTTTAACTTAATTTTAGATTTTCCAAATGTAAAATAATAAGAAGACCAAAGAAATATTAAAACTTGACATATAACAGTTCCAATTGCAGCACCTGCTATTTTTAAATCAAATACAAAAATAAATATTGGGTCTAAAATCATATTTAATATGCAACCTAAAACCATCATATTTGCAGCGAGCTTTGGATTTCCTTCTGACCTTATAGCACCGTTTAAAGCAAAACCTGGCAAATTAAGTATAGAAAATAATAAAATTATTATCATATAATCTTTTGCTAAAGGAACAGTTAAATCACTTCCTCCAAAAAAATATAAAATCTGATCTAAAAAAGTAATATTTATAACTATTATAAATATAGCTGCTAAGATTTCTAAAAATACAGTAGTTCCTAGATACTTTTCTGCTAAATCATTATTATCTTCACCGAGTTTTATAGATATATTTGTATTTCCTCCAATAGCTATAGCAACGCAAAAAGCCCCTATTATTGTAAATAAAGGCATAGCGACACCTAAAGCAGATAAAGCTTCAGCCCCGCCACTTTTTATAGATCCAACAAAAGCTCTATCTATAGTGTTATATAAAGATGTTACAAGCATAGCTACAATAGATGGAATAGAATATTTAATTAATAAGCTTATTATTTTATCTTCTTTTAAGTTTATTTCCTTTTTCATAAGACTAACTTTCCAATGCCATATCATATGTAATTAAAACAGGTCTATTATTTCTAGGGTCATTTACTATCTCTCCATCTATATTAAATAATTCTTTTAAGTTATCTTTAGTCATAACGTCAAAAGGAGTACCACAACAAGAAACCTTACCTTTTTTTACTCCTATCATATAGTCTGCAAATCTTGAAGCGTTATTTAACTCATGAATTACCATAACTATAGTAGTTTGATGTTTTTCGTTAAGTTCTTTTAAAAGTTCTAATATTTCTAATTGGTGAGCTAAATCTAAGTAAGTTGTAGGCTCGTCTAAAACTAATATATCTGTTCTTTGTGCAAGAGCCATAGCAATCCAAGCTCTCTGTCTTTGTCCTCCAGATAAAGCTTCTAAAGGTCTATCTCTAAATCCTTCTATCTTTGTTGCTTTAAGTGCCCAGTCTATAATCTTTTCGTCATCACTTTTCATTTTAGAAAATCCACTTTGGTGAGGAAATCTACCGTATGAAATAAGTTCTTCTACAGTTAATCCTTTAGGTGCTTTAGGTCCTTGAGGCAAAACTGCCATTTCTTTTGCTATATCTTTAGAACTGCTTTTATTTATACTTTTTCCGTTTATTAATACGTCTCCACTTTTGGCTTTTATGATTCTTGCTATTGTTTTTAAAATAGTTGATTTACCAGAACCATTTGCCCCTATTATAGTTGTTATCTTTCCTTTTGGAATCTCTATATTTAAATTCTTTACTATATCAATATCGCCGTAAGATATGTTTAAATCTTTTGTTATTATAGAATTCATCTCTTTTACCTTTTCCTTTCTATTATTCTTTAACCATTAAATATATAAAGTATGGTACTCCAACTACAGCAACAACTATCCCAACTGGAATTTCTAAAGGTGCTATTAAGTTTCTTGAAATAGTATCACTAAATACTAATAATAAAGCTCCTATAAGTGCTGAAACTGGTATTAACTTTTTATGGTTAGGTCCAACAAGTTTTCTTCCTATATGAGGAGAAATAAGTCCTAAAAATCCAATACTTCCAGCAACGGATGTAGAAACCCCAGCTAAAATTACTGCATATATAATAAGTTTTCTTCTCTCTTTTTCTACGTTTACTCCAAGCCCTATAGAAATATCATCTCCAAGGTTTAAAACATTTAAATACCTACTTTTATAAAATATAAGGCCTAAACAAACTACTATAAAAGGTAGTATTGCTATAACGTATTTGTAATTTGCACCCCATATACTTCCTGTAGTCCAAGCCATTACTCTGTTAAATTCTTGAGTTGTAAATCTTAGTTGGAATATTGTTAAAATTGATGTAAATGCTATGTTTATTCCAATACCTATAAGTAATAGCCTTGATGAGTCTATACCGTCTTTATAAGCTAATATATAAACTAAGAAAGCTCCAAATATAGCACCTAAAAGTGCTACTATAGGCATTGTAAATATAGTTAAATTACTTACGCCTTCATATACATTTCCATTCATAAAGTATATATAAATAACAACAAAAAGAGCTGCACCTGAATTTATTCCAAGAATACCTGAGTCTGCAAGTTCATTTTTAGTTACTCCTTGAAGTACTGTTCCTGAAACTGCTAACGCGATTCCAACTAAAATACCAATAATAATCCTTGGTAGCCTTAAATTGAATATAACTATATTTTGACTCTTACTTCCAAAGCCAAACAAAGTTTTTATAACATCTGTAGGGGTAAGGTTTAATGAACCTAAGTTTAAACTAACTACAACCGAAACAAATATTAACCCTAATAAAACTAAAAGAGTTATTATAAATCTTTTATCTTTTTTCATTTTACTTATCCCCCTTTCTAACTAAATATATAAATACAGGAACACCTATAATCGCTGTAATAGACCCGATTGGAGTTTCGTAGGGCTGATTTATCATTCTAGCTATAATATCACTAAATACTAATAAAACTCCTCCATAAACCATAGATAAAGGTATTATAAATTTATAATCCGCTCCTATTATTTTCTTTATTATCTGTGGAACTATAAGTCCTACAAATACAATATTTCCAGCTACTGCAACTGATGCTCCAGTTAAGACTATAACTATTAAAATAGATAAAAATCTTATTTTGTTAGTATTTTCTCCAAGCCCTATAGCAACTTCTTCTCCTAGGCTTAAAATTGTTATTTTCTTAGATAAAAGCATAGCAAAAACAAATGCTATTCCCCCAAGTATAACTAGCATTTTAACGCCTTCAAAATTTGCACTAACTAATCCTCCTTGAATCCAAAAGCTTAATTCCTTTGATAAATTAAAATACATAGAAATTCCCATAGCTAATGAAATTAAAAGAGTTCCAAGTGCAGTCCCTGCAAGAGCTAATTTAACTGGATCTACTTTTTTTCTTGATCGGCTACTAAAAAAGTAAACTAAAATACCACTTATACTAGCCCCTAAAAATGCAAATACCATAAGGCTAAAGCTACTTATAACTAAGTCTTTATAAACTCTTTGAAGAACGAAAGCTATAGCTATTGCAAAAGTAGCTCCTTGAGTAATCCCTAAAACTGAAGGCTCTGCAATAGGGTTTCTAGTTACCCCTTGCATAATAGCCCCAGCTACTGATAAAAATCCTCCAACTAAAAGTGCAGCTAACGCTCTTGGGACTCTTACGTCTCTAATTATTTTAGTATTTATATCATCACTGTTATTAACTAAGCTGTGAATTACTGTATTAAAATTTATATCCTTTGCACCTAAAGAAATGGAAATGAATATCCCAAAACCTAAAAGTATTAAGCCAACTATTAATAAAATAATTACTTTAGATTTTTTATTTTGTTTACCCAAAACTCCTTAACCTCCTAAATAGTAAATTAATAAAGGAGTAATTATTTAATTACTCCCCTAAATCTTATTATTTTTTTATAATCTCTTCTTTTAAGTTATCTAGTAAAATTTCTCTACCTATAGGATTATAAGCTTGACTAAAGTATGGACTTGCAGGTAATTCTGTAACTTTAGAATTTTTAACTGCTTTTATCTTATTCCAAACTGAATTTGATTTTAAAGAATCTAATTCTGATTTTGTTCCTATAACTATTAAGTTATCAGCATCTATTTTTGTTAACCCCTCTAATGAAACTGTAGGCAGTGTAATACTATCTTGCTTTGGCATATTTTTAGGTTGTTTTAATCCCATATCTTCTTTTAAAACAGTTCCTATTCCACCTTCTGTAAATACCATAAATTGTCCTGATGTTGCTAAAACTGCTAAATACGTTTCGTCGCCATTTGCTTTTTTAATTTCATCACCAACATTTTTAGCTTTTTTATAGTATTCATCTAACCATTTTTGAGCTTCATTTTCTTTATCAAATAATTTTGCTACATCTTTAAACTTAGCTTCCCAGTCGTTTGATTTATCTTCAAGCATAACTACTGGTGCAACAGATTTTAATTGATCATAAATTTTTTCTTGTCTTGGAGACATAATTATTAAATCTGGCTGCAATTCTATTATAGATTCAACGTCCATAGTATCCATCATAGAATGACCTACTACTTTTGAACTTCCTAATTTATCTTTAACGTAAGCTGGAACTTTATCAGTTTCGTATGAATCAACATTTGCTGTTCCAACAGGTGTATATCCTAATAAAACTAATTCTTCACTGCTTCCTGAAATATCTACTATCTTTTTTGGATCTTTTGGAATTTCAACTTCACCTTTAACTGTTTGAACTTTTCTAGTTTCGCTTCCTTCACTCTTAGAATCTCCACCTTGTGAACATCCAACAAAAACCCCTAAAGTTAAAACTACTGTACATGCTAATAAAATGTTTTTTATCTTTTTCATTTTCCCTCTCCCGTTTCTTCTTTTGATATTTATTTACCGTTGTTATTGATAATTAATATCATATTATGTTTGTATAATATCTTATTCCTATACATTTAGTCAACATTTTTTTATCAATTTATCATAAAAATTTTGTTTTATCTTTGTTTTTATAATATTTTTACTATTTTTATTGTATTTTTTAATATAAATTATCTTTTTTAAAATAAAAAAGCTAGTATTTTCATACTAGCTTTTTCCTAATCATCGCTACAAACACAAAATGAATGTTGTAATTTTACGTATTCTTCATTTGAAAGACTTTTTAAATATTTATCGTAGTGATCTTCTGTGCAAAACTCTCCGATTTTGTTTTTAAATGAGTTTTCATTAAGTTCTTTATTACAATATTTACACTTCAAAGGTTTCACCTCCTAGTTTATTCATTATAAAAAAGTCCAGCTCCCTTAATTATTTCACTTTCTCTAAAAAGACTATTAACGGCTTCTAAATAATCTGAAAGCTTTTGTGACTTTTTAATTTTTTTTGCGTATTTCTTATTATCACTAAAAATATAAATCATATATCCCCAAAGTTCTTTCATTCTAAAAATTGCATTTCTATCCTCATTAAAAACTTCTCTATATGAGTTAAATATCTCATCGTGAAACTCTTTTAAAACTTTTTTATCTATAACTTCCCCGTCTTTTATTTCTTTAAGTAATCCTGGATTTGCTAAAATCCCTCTTCCTATCATAACTTTATCTACGCCTTCAAATTCTTCTTTAAACTTTTCTATATCATTCTTTGTAAAGATATCACCGTTATAGCAAACCTCAGCTTTACTAAGCTTTAATGCATCTTTAAATACTTTTAAATTAGGAGTGTTTCCATAAAAATCTTTTTGAGTTCTAGGGTGAATTATAAGCTCGTATACAGGATATTTGTTAAATATTTTTATAAGCTCATAAAACTCTTCTGGGCTATCTTTTCCAAGCCTTATTTTTAAAGATATTTTCATATCTTCTATTTTATATATCTCTTCTAAAAATTTATCAAGTTCTTCTCTTTTAGCTAAAAACCCTGAACCTCTTCCTTTAGCTACAACAGTTCCTGAAGGGCACCCTAAATTTAAATTAACTTCCTCGTATCCAAGCTTTTTTAACTTTTTACAAGTTTCTATAAAACCTTCACTATCGTTAGTCAAAATCTGTGGAATCACCTTTATCCCCTTATTATTTTCTGGTAAAACATCTCTAAGTTCTCTAGTTTTTAGGCTTCTGCTTTTGTTTGGTACTATAAATGGCATAAAATATTTATCAATATTATCAAAATATTTTTTGTATGCATTTCTATATATAAATCCAGTTATACCTTCCATAGGTGCTAAATAGTATTTCATTTATTATCTCCTTTGTTTATCTATTTACTAAAGTCATTATATCAATGTTTTTTTTACTTATCTATAGCATTACTTTTTACCAAATATATGGTAAAATTGTATTAATATTATTTTAAGGAGACATCTTTATGGGATTTGAGGTTTTAATTCCAATACTAATAATACTTTTATTTATAACTATAGGGATATTTTTATCAAAAGGAAAAGGGATATTTCTTATAGCTGGCTTTAATACTATGAGTAAAGAAGAAAGAGAACAATATAACCTATTAAATGTTTGCAAATTTATGAGTAAATTTTGTTTTTCTATAGCTTTTTATATTCTTCTACTAATAATAAATACTTACTACGAAATTAAAGGTATGTCTGTACTTGTACCTTTTTTAATTATTGGAACAACACTTTATTCAGTAATCTATCTTAACGTATCTAAAAAGTTTAAAAAATAAAGCTTGAATTCAATTCAAGCTTTATTTTTATATTCGCTCTATAAAAGCTAAAGTATAATCACTTATAGATTCTTTATTAATCTTTTCTGATACAACGTTACTTATAACTTTTGCTTTTATTATATCTAATTTATATTAATTCAAAAGTCCTTTCTAAATAGTCCTTTGAATTTTTACCTACCATAATTTTTATATTTCCACTCTCTGCTTTATTTTCTAAATTTATATCCCAAATTTTAAAGTCATCTATAGTTAAATAAAAGTCAACTTGAATTTTTGACCTACTCTTTACTAAAACTTTTTTAAATCCTTTAAGTTCTTTTGTTCTTCTTGTGATAGATGCTTCTAAATCCTTAATATATAACTGTACAACTTCAAATCCATCAAAATCACTATCATTATATAAATCTACAGTAACTTTTAATTTTTCACCTTTTTCCATACTTTTAATAGACATCTTTTCAGCACTTAATTTTAAGTTACTATATAAAAACTTTGAATAGCTAAGCCCAAACCCAAAATGATAAAGAGCTTCCCCCTCCATATCTATATAATCCTCTTTTTGTCCACTATCTTTCCCATTATAATAACAAGGTAATTGCATTGAGGATATCGGTATTGAAACAGATAGCTTGCCACTTGGATTGTTAAGTCCAAAAATAGTTTCTGCTATAGCTTTCCCTCCGTAACTTCCAGGATACCAAGCACAAATTATAGAATCACTATACTTAACTATATCTTTTATGCTATGAGGTCTTCCTTGAATTAATACAGTAATTACTTTAGTCCCGGTACTTTTTATCTCTTTTATTAAATCAACTTGATTTTTTTCTAAATCTAAATTTGCTAAATCAACGTTTTCTCCGCAATTCATATCAAACTTATCATAAGAAGTTACTACTGCCCCATTACTTTCAAAAGACATCTTAAAGTTTCTAGAACTTGAGCCTCCTAAAACAACTATAGCTACATCTGATTTAGCGGCTAAGCTAGCTGCATTATTTATTCCATTTTCTATAAATGACCTTATATTACAACCTTTTTCATAGAAAACTTCTATATCTTTAGAAACTATATTTTTTACTCCTTCTAAAACAGTTATTATATTTTTTTCATCTTGTGGCGAAGTATAATCTCCTAATTGATTATATTTGTTATCTGCATTAGGTCCTACAACTGCTATCTTTTTTACTTTCTTAAGAGGTAATAAATCATTATTATTTTTTAATAAAATTAAGCTTTCCTTTGAAATAGTCTCGTTTAATGTACTATTTTCAAACTTTAAATCTATATCTTTCTCTTTATTAAAAAGTCCTAGTTTATTCTTTAAATCTAAAATCCTATAAACTGCTCTATCAACATATTTAATATCTAAAACTCCGCTATCTACAGCTTTTTCTATAGAAGTATATATATCATCCCATAAACTTAAATCTACTCCAGCTTCTAATGCTAGCTTTGCAGCTAATTCTACATTTCCACTTAAAAGAAGCAGTCTATCTAAAGCACAACCATCTGCCATTACAACGCCTTCAAACTTATATTCATCCCTTAAAGTATCAGTAAGTAACTTTTTGTTGATATGGCAAGGTACTCCATCTATTTCGTTATATGCTGCCATAAAACCTAAAGCACCACTTGATACGCCACTTTTTACAGGTGGTAGAAATATTTCTCTAAGTTCTCTTTCTCCTATACTTGCAGCTCCTGAGTTATGTCCTCCTACAGGTTCCCCTTGCGCACAAAGGTGCTTTAATACGACTGTAACTCCATTTTCGTTAGTTTTATTATTAACTCCTTTAACTATAGCCTCAGTATATTTTGAAGATAAATAAGGGTCTTCACTATAACACTCTTCTGCTCTTCCCCACCTTGGATCTCTTAACACATCTAGAGAAGATACTAATGCTAAATTTACTCCTTTAACTGCTATTTCATTAGATATTTCTTTAAATACATCCTTTACAAGTTCATCATTCCAAGATGATCCCATCCCTAAACTACAAGGATACATTTCTCCGTTTAAACCTTGATGTCCGTGAGTGCACTCTTCACTAAATAAAACAGGTATTTTTAATCTAGTATTATTAGAAACATACTCACGTATCATATCTATAACTTTCTTACTATCCTCTTTGCTTATTCCGTTTGGAAAGCTTATTCCTGACCATGCATCAGCTCTTAGTACTCCATATATAGCACCTATTCCACCTCCCCACTTTACGTGTTCTTTAAACTCATCAGTTAACTCAAATTTATCTCCTGTTTTCTTATAAACATTCCATCCATATAACTTTTGATTTAACTGACCGACCTTTTCTTTTAATGTCATACTTTTTATTAAGTCTTTAATATATCTATTTCCCATATATATCTCCTAATCAAATTTCTTCTTTATTTATATAATTAGAAACCTTACTATTTATAAATTTAATTCTCTCAACATCAATTTCATGTAGCCTATTAAAAATTTGCTCTAAAACAAATAATTGAGACATCTCTGTTATTAGAGTACTTCCTTCTTCACCTAAATCTTTTCCTGCAGTATATAAAGTTATATCACTAATTTCTGTTATTAAAGATTTTTTGTTATTAGTTATTCCTATTATTTTTGCACCATTTTTCTTTGCAATTTTAAGGTTTTCTACAGTTTGTTTAGTTTTTCCTGAAATACTTAATCCTATTGCTATATCATTTTTTGAAGCTACAGATGCAGATAAAACTTGCGTATAATTATCTGAACTTGAAAAAGCTTTATGTCCCATAGAATTTAACCTTATTTGAGCTCCTGTTGCTGATAGTCCTGAAAAGCCAACTCCAAAAATAAAAATTGTTTCACTACCCTTTATAAGACTTGCAACTCTATTTATATCATTATAAGTTGATAGATTTAATGTATCTTTTAGCATTTCTGAGATATCTCCAAATGCATTTGATATACAATTTTCATCTTTAATATCTTTTTCGCTTTTTATTTCTTTTGAGAGATTTTTCTTGAATTCATAGTAGCCACTATATCCAATTCTTTTACAAAACCTTAAAATAGTTGTCTCTCCCACCTCTAAAGTATCTGATAGATCTTTTATACTCATATAAGATACTTCTCTATAATTTTTTATTATATAAATACCAACTATTTTTTCTTTTTTAGATAAAATTGAAAATAAACTCTTTATATTTGTGACTATACTAACTTCTTTCATTTTTAATCTCCTTAATTTGATATTTAATAATCTTAAACAGAGTAATTATTTTTTATTCTCTAATTCCTGCTCTCTATTTGCCATAAGTACAAATGGAATATAAATAATTACAGAAAGCACTAAAAGAATAGTACTTAAAATTGCTGCCCTATAATCGCCTCCTGTTGCTAAAAATGCAGATATAACTGGAGGAGTTGTCCAAGGAACTAATGCTACAGTTTTTGAAACAAATCCAAGAGCCGTTACATAATAAGCTATTATAAGATTAAGTGCTGGTACTAATACTACTGGAAGAATAAATATAGGATTTAATACTACTGGCAAGCCAAACATTATAGGCTCACTAATATTAAAAACACTAGGAAGTGCAGCTAGTTTACCTATTTCTCTGTGGTCTGACCTTTTAGATGCAATAAATATTGCTATTACTAAAGAAAGCATGCATCCGCCACCACCGATTAAACTATATGAGTTTATAAAAGGTTCTGTAACAATATTTGGCACAGCTAGTCCCGCATTAAATGCATTCATATTTTCTTGTATTGCTGCTAAAAGTGTAGGACTAGTTATAGGGCTTAATATACTAGAGCCATGTATTCCAAATGCCCATAATAAGTTTGAAATAAATGTTATAAAAATCATTCCACCAGGGTTTTGCACTAAACTTTGTAAGGGAGCTTGTATTAATTTACTTATTAATTCAGGTATACTAACGCTAGAGATTTGATTTATAAAAAATACAAGTACAGAAAATACAGTTAGTGTTATTATTGAAGGAATCATAACATTAAATGATTTTGAAACACCGTATGGAACAGCATCTGGTAATTTTATTTTTAATTTTTCATTTCTAGATAATTTGATAAATAGCTCTGTTCCTAATAAACCAGCTATAATTGCTAAGAATAAACCTGATGATGATATATTAACGCTACTTATAACTCCAGAAACAGTTATACTATCTTTTAACCCTTCAGGAACTATAGTAATCGCTTGTGGAATCATAGTTGCCATAACAGATACTCCTATAACTCCTGCATTAACTCCATCTTCATCATACGATTTTGCAAGATTATAAGATAAAGTAAATGCAAATAAAATAGCTAATATTCCAAGTGTTGCATTATTTGCTATTACTCCTATTTCTTTATATTTATCCAAATTTACAAAAGACTTTAAAATACCATTATTTGAATCTAAAACTACATTATTTAATAAAACGAAAATTGATGCACCTATAATCAATGGCATAAGTACAATAAATCCATCTCTTATAGCACATAAATGCCTTTGCCCTGCGATTTTACCTACTACTGGCATAATTTTATCTACAAATTTATCAATCTTTGAACTCATAATTAACCTCCACTTTTTATTGATGTACATCGTTTACATCTACAGTTTAAGATTCTCTTAACCTATAGTCAATAAAAACTCCTATTTTTTTATTTATGTGGAATATTTATTCCTTTTTTGCATCTGAAATTTTTATTATTTCAATTCCATATACAATTTAGAAACTTTTTTTCCATAAAAAAAAGGCTTATTAAAGCCTATTTATAATAACTTATCCACTCTTCGCATATTGAAATATTTAAATCTATAAGTTTCTGATACATTATTAATTCACTATCATAATATTGATTTTTTATGTTTGATTTTTTTTCTAGCCAATCACTTTGAGATTCACTAAAACTTTCTATTTCTTCATTCAAAGTTTCTTCTTTTAATTTATTAAAGAGTCCATTTAAAAGTTCTTCACTTAAATTATAAACGACCTTTGCACTTTGAACTTCATTTATGTTATAGGAATTTAAGGTTTCTAAAAGAAGCTTATAACATTTATATAATCCCTTATCTTCCAAGCTTATTTCTTTAGCTTCATTTACTTTATCATAATAATCTTTTTGTATATTTTCATAAATATCTACTGCCTTGACTTTGTTTGCAGCTACTTGTAAGTTTTTTTCATTATCATGATAAAATAAGCTAATTAATGTAACTATTCCAACAGTTGCTACAAATATAGAAGCTAACATATAAACACTAAAAACTTTCCCATAACTTTTTTTAAATTCTTTAATAAACCCGCACTTTTTTTTCATATACATATCTCCAAATGTAAAAAGATATTAATTTAACATCTTGCATTAATAAATATTATACACTGGTTCAATAAGTTTTTTCTACAATTTTTTATTTATTTAGACAAAACCATAAAAATGAACATTTCAACATAATTATTCATATATTAATACTATATAATTATATTTTTTATAATTATTTTTCACTAAAAAAAAAAGGATGATCTTTATGAGTGAAATAACAAAATTTATCACTACTTTTAGCATTGACGAAACAGGCTATATGTATAATATAACGCAGCCTACCCCTCCAGAAACCTATACTGGCAAAGGGACTCTGACTGATTTTTTATCCGGTTTCATATATAAGATAGAAACATTACCTATATCAAACATTGACCCTCCTTCTATAATTTTAGATAAAAAAAGAGAAGGAAGTAGATTCTATCCATATGAAACACATATTCTTAATTCTAAAAGAGGTTGTAACTATAATCTAAATTTCAAATATAAAAAAAATACAAGAGTTTTAATTAAGGGACTTATAAGTTTAAATTTACCACCACCTCATTATATAAAAGTAGAACTTTATGAAATTATTTCAGAAAGTGAAAAAATTTTTATAGGCTCTTCTTTTACTAATGAATTAGGTGAGTATTATTTTAATTTACCTATTAAAACTAATTGTAACTATGAAATGTTAGCAAGTTATACTGACTTTTAAATATAATAGGGAAGAGTAAATTTTATGAAAAATTGTGTGAATAAAAATGGCAAAAGGCTTATAAGTGGTTATGTTTCAGACTCAAACAATAATCCTGTTTATGACTCAGTTGTTATACTTTATGTAAACTATATAAACAAAAGAAATATAGAAATAACTGAAAAATTAGCTTACACTACTACTAATTTATTTGGAGAATTTAGCTTTATAATAAATCTTTCAGATTATCCGGAAAGTACTTTTATAATTGAAGCTAACAATCCATTTAAAGAAATATATTAAATTATTATGTAACAAATTTTAAGTATTTCCATATTATATTATTGGGAATAAAATTTTTCCCAAATATTTTTAGAGGTGAAATTTAAATGGCAACTATTAACGTACAAAAATATACTACTGATGCTGCTATATCTGTAGCTAATCTTGGATATTATTATGATGTAACTGGAATGACAGCTCAAAACAAACCAACTCCAGATGGATCTACAGTATTTAATGTAACTATCCCAGCTGGATACACTTACAACGAAGGATTCCAATTCTTCTTAACAGCTGCTCCTAATACTCCTGTTAGTAATGTTACAGTAGATGATACTACAACTCCTGGAACATTAATAGTAACTTGTGCATCTACTTCTAATTTAACAGCTTCAACTGCTTATACAATGAGCTTTAATTTAGCTGCTTAATATAAAGTTTTAATATAGGAGTAGCTTTTTGCTACTCCACCTTTTAGGAGGTAAAATGGATACTAATATGAATTCCTTTATTATAGATTATCTTATTATTGATGATAAAAAATATGAATATCTTGATTATGAATACATTAAAAAATACAAGAAAATAACTATGAATATAGTTTTAAGAGGTAATGAAAATGAAGCATAGTATAGCTAGAGTCCCATCTTCTTACTTCTATGAGCATAAAACTGCAAATGTTTGTTTAAAGGTTAATAATTTTGAAAGTACCTTAATAGATGGAATAGTTTTAGACCCATTTGGAGTTCCTGTTCCAAATGCTGGAATAGAAGTAATTAGAGTTTCTAAGGATAATAATGAAGAAGAAACTATAGGCTGTATTTTTGCAAATGAATTCGGTAAATATGCTTTTACTCTTAAAATACTAAAAGGTTACTTTTATAAATTTAAATTATATACAAAACTGGAACAATAAAAAAAGAGAATTTTTCAATTCTCTTTTTTTATTAGTAAAGGTAAAGTTGTACAGTTGAAACTCCCTCCACCTTTTATAAACTCTGAATAATTTAGATATATAGTATTTAGTTTTTCTTTTAGTAAAGTTTTATGCATTTCCTTGTTTGAAGTTAAGATTAGATTATCATTTATAGTAATAAAATTCGTACCTAAATCTAATGTTTCTTTTTTATTTATAATAATAACTTTATTAAATATTTTTTTAATTTCCTCTATATTATAAACATATTCTGATACAACACAAGTTTCTTCATCTATTATGTTAAATACACAATCTAAATGAATTAGCTTATCTTTTTCAAATTCGATTTTAATAATATCAATATCCTTTTTTAAAAGTTTTAGATAATTTTGAAGTTCTTCTACTGCATCTTTTGTTGTTCTATTACTCATTCCAACTAATAATTTGTTTTTGTAGTGGATAACATCTCCACCTTCAATATTATTTTTCATTTTATAATATTTTAAATTCTTTTCTTTAAAATACTTTTCTATAGTTTTTACTACTTGTCTTCTGTTTTCCCTTTTCATATTACTAATGAAAAATGCATCTTCTATTTGAAATGCTAAATCCCTAGTATAAACTTGAGACTCACCGTATATAGGATCTAAAAATCTTATATTAACTTTATTCTTTATTAAAAGATTTATTAGAGAATTATACTGAGAATACATAAGTTTTTTGTCTATATTTTTAGATTCAATATTATAATTTACAGGATAACATAAGAGAATTTCTTTAAAAAACATAATAATACTCCTTTATTAATTACTCCTATTTTAGTTATTCCTTTATATAATATAAAATATCCCTTAATTTAAAATGACTTCATAATCTAAATCATTATGAAGTCATTTCCTTATTCTTTTAAATATTCTATTGCACTTCTTGTTTCTATAAGCTTTTCTTCTACAGACTTTACATCACTTCTTGCGATTCCAAGATAAAGCATATCTATAATCGCAAGCTGAGATATTCTTGAACTTATAGCACCTTCTCTTAAAGAACGCTCTCTAAACGGAACTTTTAAAGTTATGTCTGAGAGTCCTTCAAGTTTGTTGTTTACAGCTGCCCTTGTAATTGAAATTACAGGTGCTCCCTTTTTCTTTGCGTTTTCTGTGCACTTTAATATTTCACGAGTTTCACCTGAATATGATATAGCTACTGCTACATCCCCTTCTTCCATTAAGACTGAAGAGGTTATTTGAAGGTGAGTATCTGAGTGGACGATACATCTTTTATTTATTCTACTTAATTTATAATAAAGGTCTAACCCTACTAGATGAGAACTCCCTATACTAAATACGTATATGTTTTTAGCATTTACTAGTAGTTTGATAGCTTTATCTAATTCTTCTTCTGAAATTAAATCAACAGTACTATCTACAGCTTGATGGATAGAATTTTTTATTCCATAGATTATGCTTTTAGTTTCTAAGCTTTTATCTAAATATTCAAATCCATTAGGCTCTTCTTTTTTTTCTAAAGAAATAGATAACTTTAGTTTCATTTCATTTAAACTACTAAAACCTAACTTTTTAGAAAACCTAACTACAGTAGGTGCAGAAGTATCAGTTTTATCAGCTATTTCTTTTGCTGATAGTTCTATAATACTTTCTTTAGTTTTTATTAAATAATCTGCTATCTTTTTTTCTCTTTCAGTAAAATTATCATAATTTTGTTTTATAAATTCGATTACGTCCATCTAATCACCCTTTTAATCTACTATATTTAAATAAAATTTCTTTCCGTTTCTTATATATTTTAATAGATAATAGTCTTCCTGTAAAACTTCCCCTACTACGTTTATTCTATCATCTCTTTCTAAATCCCTTTTTAAAATCTGTAAGTCTCCCATATATCTTTTATAATCTTCATTATCTATAGTTATATAAAAAGCTTTCCTTTCTATAGTATTTAAAGGTTTTATTACTCCTCCATTTAATAAAAGTCTGCTTTCAGAAGCTCTTATAGCATCCCTTGCGTCGTCTGTTCTTGAACTATAAGTTTCTTTTAAAAGTCTTTTTGAAACTTCGTCTAATTCTACTTTTAATTTTATATCTATTTTAACTGCATCTTCTCTTAATGAAGCTAAATCCTCTAATTCTTTTAAGCTTGGCAAAGAATCTCCTATAAATATAGATTTGTTATCTAAAGCTACTAAGTGGTTTGAAGCTTTAATTATATGGACTCCTCTATGGTCTTCTAAAGTCGGAAGGCCATCTTTTAAAGGGCTTCTCTTTCTATAGCTTGACTCTACAAAAGCTGACGGAGATATGCCTCTATCTAATAATATTTCATTTTTTTCAATCATACATTCTTCTGAAATACCAGTACCGATTCTTGGATAAAAATTATGAAGAGCATCAACATTTTCGTAGTTTGGATTAAATTTATCTAATCTTCTAAAAAAATCTTTAGTTATAGTAGATGCATTTAATTGAATCTTAACTCCAAAATCATTTTTACTCATCTTAGCTATCTCTTCTTCTGTGTATCCAAAGTCTATTCTTATAGTTTTAACCCCTAAGTCTCTAAGTCCTTTTATATCCATATCTTCTAGTTCTAAAAACTTAAAAGTATTAGGTGAAATATCACTTATAATATCCATATCAAATTTTCTTGCAAGGCTATAAAACTCTTTAACTTCTTTTTTTAATACTTTATAATTTGCTTCTGGAATATGAAGTGATGTAAATATTCTAGTAAATCCTAAAGTATTTGCACGCTTTAAAAGCTCCATATTTTCTTCTTTAGTGTTATCTAACCCAAAATAAACTGAAAAACCTAAACTCATAAAAAAATCTCCTTATCTACTTATAGGGGATGCTTAAATTTAGCATCCCCTTAATTTATATTTTAATTATTCTACAGGATCTTCAAATCCTAACATATTTGTAAATACATATCCTCCGATATAAGAAGCTAAAACTCCTAGTAAGAATTGAAGCATTTTTCCGTTTGCTATAAGTAATGCTAAAGGTAAACCTGAAACTCCTAGTGCTACTGCACCTACGTTAAAGGCTGCCATAACAGCTCCACCTATTGCAGCTCCAAGGCAAGCTCCTAAAAATGGTTTTCCAAGAGGAAGTGTAACTCCGTATATTAAAGGTTCTCCTATTCCAAGAACCCCTGGAACTAATCCGTTTTTAGCTGTCTTTTTAAGTCTTTCGTTTTTAGTTCTCTTAAGTACTGCAACTGTTGCGCCTACTTGAGCCATTCCAGCTGTAGCTAAGATTGGTAATAAAACTGTAAATCCTACTGTTGCAATTAAATCTGCATGTATTGGAGTTAAAGCTTGGTGCATTCCTGTCATAACTAAAGGTAAGAATAACCCTCCAGATACTGCACCTGAAATTATTGCTACTATTTTATTATCTGATGCTACTGTTTGGGCTACTATCATCCCTATACCATCTGATATAAACCCTCCGATTGGTTGAAGTATAAATAATGCTATAAGAACTGAAATAGTTAAAGTAACTAATGGAGTGATAAATAAATCTAAAACTTCAGGAACAAACTTTCTGCAAATTTTTTCTATATAAACTGAAAGTACTACAACTAAGATTACTGAAATAATTCCGCCACGACCTGGAGTCAATTTTTCACCAAATAAAGTTATGTTAGCTAGTGCTGGTGCTGATAAAATACCACCTAAAACACCACCCATCATAGGCATTTGTGAACCGAATTCTTTAGCTGCATTTACACCAACTAATACTGATAAAACTGAGAATACTCCGTTTCCGATTAAGCCTATAATTTGAGAAACGTTAGTAGCTTTATAAGCTTCACCAAAGTATACGTTAGCAATATTATTAACAGCTAAAACTAATCCGCAAGCAACGAATAAAGGAATAAGTGGAATAAATACATTACCTAATTTCTTTAATATGTTTTTAAATTTAGTATTATTTTTTTCTTTTAGTTTTGCTTTAGTTTGTGCTACTGCGTCTTCCCCTAAAGCTATCTTTTTATCACCTAAAAGTTTTTGTACTTCTTCTGTTACTTTATTAACCTTACCTGGTCCATAAATAACTTGAAGTTGACCTTCTGCTTCTACTACCCCTAAAGCACCTTCTGATTTTTTTAACCCTTCGATATCAGCTTTACTAAAATCAAAAAGTTCTAGTCTGCATCTAGTCATACAGTTTTGTGCACTTTTAATGTTATCTTTTCCCCCAACTAATTGGACTAAATTTTTTGCAATCTCTGCATTTGTCATAATAATAGCCTCCCTTTAATTATAATCGTTTACATGATTCCTATAATACCTTTAAATAATTTTTATTTAATTATTTGGGAGATTTAAAATCTCCCAAATATAAATTACTTATCTTCTAAAGCTTTAGCTATATAACCTTTGTTTTTATCTAGCTTTTCTTTAGCTTTATCTAAATCTAATCCTGATAAAATCATAAATATTGCAAGTTTTACATCGAAATCTGTTTTCTTTAATGCTTCTTCTGCTTCTTTTAAAGTAACACCTGTTGCTTCACTTACTATTCTCTTTGCTCTTTCAACTAACTTTTCATTAGTAGATTGAACGTCTACCATAAGGTTTCCAAAAACTTTTCCAAGTTTAATCATACTTCCTGTTGATAACATATTTAAAACTAACTTTTGGGCTGTTCCTGATTTTAATCTAGTTGACCCTGTAACTACTTCTGCTCCAACTACTGGAGATATTTTTATCTTAGAAGCTTTTGAAACTTCTGAATCACTATTACAAGTTACTGAAACAGTTAAAGCGCCTATAGAATTTGCATACTCTAAACCTCCTATTACATAAGGAGTTCTTCCTGATGCTGCTAAACCTACTATAGTATCATTTTCTGTTATATTTTTATCTTTTAAATCTCCTATTGCAAGTTCTTTAGAGTCTTCTGCCCCTTCTTTTGCTTTAAATATAGCTGTTTTTCCTCCAGCTATAATCCCTTGAACTAATTCTTCTGAAACTCCGTAAGTTGGAGGACACTCAGATGCATCTAAAATTCCAAGTCTTCCTGACGTTCCAGCACCTATATAAATAAGTCTTCCCCCTTTATTTATTCTATCAACTATTCCGTCTATAGCTTCTGCTATAGCTGGAAGTTCCTTTTCTACCGCTTCTGCAACTTTTTTATCTTCGTTATTTATCATTTTAACCATTTCTAAAGTTGATACTTTATCTATATTTAATGTGTTTGAATTTCTGCTTTCAGTTGTTAATTTTCCTAAATTTAATCTATCCATATCCTTAAACCACCTTTAATTAAATTTTCTTTTGAAATCATTTTCATTTGTTGATTATATATTAACATCTTTGAAACAACGTTTCAAGTATTTATTTAAAATATTTTATTTTATTTCACTAGTAATTTATTCCATAGTATTTTTATTCCCTAAAAGTCTTCTTTTAATAAAAAAAATAGATACTAATTCACCGATTTAGTATCTATTTAAAATCTCTATATTATAAATTTTTATTAAGTTAAACTTTCTCCATTTGTCTTTATTACTTCTTTATACCAATAAAACGATTTTTTCTTTTCTCTTTTATAGTCACCTGTTAAATCATCGTGTTTGTTAACATAAATAAAACCATATCTTTTTTTCATTTCACCAGTAGTTGCACTTACTAAATCAATCGGCCCCCACATAAGATAACCAAAGCAATCTACATAATCTTCTTCGATTGTTTTTTTAAGCTCTATTAAATGCCTATTTAGATATTCTATCCTATAATCATCTTGGATTTTTCCGTTTTCATCCTTTTTATCAATAGCTCCTAAGCCGTTTTCAGTTACTATTATAGGTAATTCATATCTTCTATATACATAATTTAATAAATACCTTAACCCTAAAGGATCTATCGCCCAGCCCCATTTACTTTTTTCAAGATACTGGTTTTGTATTCCACCAAACAAAGTTTCTTCTTCATTACAATCTTTATCGTGATGCGCTACACTTGAAGAATAATAATTGATTCCAATAAAATCTATTTTTCCTCTTTTAAAAGCTTCCTTATCTTCTTCAGTTATATCTAAAACAATCCCTAAATCTTTGTATTGTTTTAGCTTATATTCTGGGAATTTCCCGTTACACATAGCATCTATCTGATAAAATTCTCTATCCATCTCCTTAAAAGCATTTAAAACATTTTTAGGGTTACAATCTATAGGATATACCGGTGTTAATCCGAAAACACATCCTATCTTATAAGAACTATCTATTTTATGTCCTAACTCAACTGCCTTCACACCTGCTAAAGTCATATTGTAGCTAATACTCGCTAATGTTTTCTTTTTTTCTTTCATTGTAGTATATTTAAGTCCTGCAATAATATACGTAAATATATCAGATGCTTCTGTTTGTGGGTCTATATGATTCATCTCGTTAAATGTAACCCAATATTTCACCTTTCCTTTTAAAAAGGTAAACATTGTTTCACAGTATTTTAAATATAAATCTACCACCTTTTTATTATTAAAAGAGCCATATTTATTTACTAAATTTATAGGCATCTCAAAATGGTATAAAGTAACTATAGGCTCAATATTATTCTTAATTAACTCTTCTATAAGATTTTTATAATATTCTAATCCTTTTAAATTTGGAGTTTCATCATCCCCATTTGGATAAATTCTTGACCAATCTATAGATATCCTTAAAGCCTTAAATCCCATTTCTTTAAATAATTTTATATCTTCTTTATATCTATTATAAAAATCTATCCCTGTATGAGATGGATAAAACTTATTATCATCTATTTCAGTACATATTTCCCTTGGTTTTTCATAGCTTCCACTAGTTACTAAATCCATTATCCCGATACCCTTACCATCTTTATCAAAAGAACCTTCGCATTGGTGAGCTGCTATGCTTCCTCCCCATAAAAAATCTTCTCTAATCATAAAACCCTCCGTAATTTATAAAATAACTTTTAAACATTCATTTTTCTCATCAATTTTATTCGCTTCACTAGGTATTACGTCCATAAATTCATAAGAGTTAGTTACAACCATAACTACTGTAGTATCATAACCTTGCTCCTTTATCTTATTAAAATCTACTTTAACTAAAGGAGTACCTACTTCAACTTTATCTGAAACCTTTGCTAAAAGTTCAAAGTTTTCTCCATCTAGTTCAACTGTATTTATACCGATATGAATTAATAATTCTACTCCATCTTTGCTTTTTAAACCAAAAGCATGTTTTGTTGGAAAAATGCTAACTATTTCCCCTTCTATAGGTGAAACTATAAGATTAGAATTCGCACTAATCCCAACTCCCTTACCAAGTGCACCACTAGAGAAAGCCTTATCTTTTATATCTGAAAGTTTTATTAACTCACCAGATGTACAGCCATAAACTACTGACCTTTTAATAAGTGATTTAGTTTCATTAGTTTCATTTAAATTATCTACTTTTTCTATTTTATTTTCTTCTGAATCATCCTCTTTTGGTATTCCAATTAAATACCCAACAACACAAGCTACTACAAAACCAATAACTACTGCAATTATCATTGAATAAAAGTTCTTATAATCATTATTACCTATATATGAAGGTAACCCTGCAAGTCCCCAAGCCATAGCATATGTTTTAACCTGTGCTATCCCAGCAAAGAGACCTCCTACTCCACCACCAATCATAACTGCTATAAAAGGTCTTCTAAATTTTACGAATGCACCATAGATTGCAGGTTCTGTAACCCCCATCAAAGCACTAAAACTAAATGTACCGAAAAGTTGCTTTTGTTTTTTATCTTTAGATCTTAAGAAGTATCCTAGCATAGCACCTGCTACTGCTATATCTGAAATTGTACATGCTGCATAAAAAATAGGATCGTATCCTAATTCAGAATGGAATTGTACTACTATCGGAATAATGAAGTTTCCAGCTCCTAGCATTATTAAGAAAGGTTGTAATGCTGCATATAAAGCTATAACGCTCCAATTTCCTAGTTTGTCCATTAAGAATAAACAAACATAACTCATACCATCGCCTATCCAAGCTCCTATAGGCCCAAATAACATAAGAGTTATTGGAAGACATATTATTAGTGTAAATACTGGATTAAGGAAATATTGCAAAAACTGTGGAACTACTTTCTTTAAAGCCTTTTGCACATATCCCATAAACCATACTGCTAAAATTATTGGAATAAATGAATTTGAATATGTAGTTGTTGGAAGTGATATTCCAAAAATACTAAGCCCACTTACACCATTTATACCTGTTGATAATAACGTAGCTGCAAGTGCTACTGCTAAATACGGACTAGCATTAAGCCTCTTTGCACAAGACATAGCCATAAATATTGGTAAAAAGAAAAATATAGCTGACCTAATGTTATCTAACAGTAAAAACGTAGGACTTTCAGCTGATATTATTCCTGTAAGAGTTAAAAGTGATAAAACTCCAGCTAGCATACCAGCTGCTATAATCGGCTCTAAAATAGGTGTCATTGATTCAGAAAGTAAATCTAATACCGCTTTTACTGGATTTTTTTTACCCTTCTTAACCTCTTCATTTTCACTTAGTTCTAACATATTTATAAGTTCGCTATGAACTTCGCTTACATGAGTTCCGATTATTATCTGATATGCAACATCGTTTGATACGACATCTACTACCCCATCTAATTTTCTTATTTCATCACCTTTAGCTTTTGATCTATCTTTTAATGTGAATCTTAATCTAGTCATGCAGTGTACAACTGCTTGAATATTATCTTTTCCACCTACTAATTCAATAATCATATTATTAAATTCTTTATACTTCATTTCTATTCCTCTCTCTCATTTCTATTTGTCACTCTGTGAATATGAAGCATTAAATAAGTTTCCTCATCAATTGATATATCTGTATCGTATTGTTCCTTTATATAAATTCCTATTTTATTTACGCATTCGTAAGCTCTACTATAAAGTTTTTTAACTTGATTATTTAGTTCTACATCATTATCGTTATAGATTTGACCCTTATTAATTCTATAAAGAAAATATTGAAGATGAGTTATTAACCTCATATAATTTAAGGATGTTTCATCAATATTAACTGAATATGAAAATTGAATTATAGAAATTATATCTCTAAGGGACTCCATAGCCTTTATAGTTACTTTTATGTTGTTTCTATTTTCTTGTAAGTTTACAAAATGTAATGCAATTGATACAGCTTCATCTTCTGGAAATTCTATATTATATTTCTTATTAATCTTATTTAACGCATACAGTCCTATTTCAAAATGCTTAGGATAAAATCTTTTTACCTCCCAAGTCAAAGGACTACTAATAAATTGATTTTTTTTAGCACGATTTAAAGCAAAATTAATATGATCTAATAATGTCAGAGTTAAATAGCTATTTGCCTTTTGATTTAATAATTTTTCACCAAAATCAATTATTTCATTTGTTAAGACAATTTGATTTTCATCGGTGTTAGATAAAAGATAACTAAAGTGTTCTAACATATCATTAGAGTCTAAAACATAAGTTTTTTCAATTTCATTTTCTGTTATTGTTTGCCCTGCTTTTTTCTTAAATGATATTCCTTTAGAATACACGATCACCTCGTTATCCCCTCTTTTTACAACAGCTACATTATTATTTAGAATCTGACTTATTTTCATTATAAAATCCTCCTTTCCAGAAAAAAAACTCAGACTATGCTAGGAACGCAAAAATTCCTATATAGTCTGAGTTCTGCCTGCTTACCAGTTACATACTCAAGTAATAACTACCTCGCTATTACTAGTTTCTTTTCTACCTAGAGTATATTATATTATTTTTTATATGTCAACGGTTACATATATTTTTTTCTACATAAATTTTAATAAATAAATTACACCTATTATCCCAAGAATAACAAGTCCTATAGCTACGTATCTTTCAACCTTTGTAAACTCTTTACTGTTTGGTTCTGATTCTCTTCTAGCTTTTTTAAATACTGGAATACCTAAAGCGTATATTACAAGTGCAATAAGTAAGTATTCAAGTCCTGCTGCATAGATTAACCAAAGTCCATATATCGTACCTAATAAACCTGTAACAACAGCGTATTTACGGCTTGCAAATATCTTAGGGAAATTATCATTTTTCTTAGCTATTTTATATAGATATAATGTTGATGCTATATAACAAGGTAGTGCCATTACACTTGTAATACTAAGCATCATATTCCATGCATTCCCTGCAAAGTGAACACAAATTAATATAACTTGCATTACTATAGTTGAAATAAGAAGTGAAAATGATGGTGCTTCATTCTTATTTTCTTTTCTAAATTCTTTTGGGAAAGTTCCGTCTTTAGCTGCTGCAAATGGAAGTTCTGAAAGCATAACTGTCCAAACAAGCCAAGAACTTAAAATAGCTATAATTACACCTATATTCATAATTATACTTCCCCATTTACCCATAACAGTCATTAGTACTGCTGCTGTAGAAGGTGGTGCCATTTTAGAAACTGCACCTTGAGGAACTACACCAAGTGGTAATAATGAAAGTGCTGTATATAAAATCAAGCAAGTTAAAAATCCTAAAAATGTTGCTTTCCCAACATCCTTTTGAGATTTAGCTCTACCTGATACAACTACTGCACCTTCTATTCCTGTAAATACCCACAAAGTTACAAGCATTGTACTTTTAATTTGTGGTAATAATCCACCTAACGCAGTATCGTGTACAGAAACTACTGTTTTTAATCCCCAAAAATCTGTAAAGAATAAAGATGCTTTAAATGAAATAACTAATGCTAGTAAAAATATTGCAAGAGGTACTAGTTTACCTATGGTACCTATTACATTTATAAAAGTAGCTTGTTTTACGCCTCTTAATACTACAAAGTAAATTATCCAAAGTACAACGGAGCCGCAAGCTATTGATAACCAGTCGTTACCACCTTTAAAGTATCCTGGGAAAAAGTAATTTAAAGAATCCATCAATAGTACTGCATATCCTACGTTTGCAAAAGAGTTACAAATCCAGTAACCCCAAGCCATTAAGAATCCTGTAAACTTACCAAACCCTAGTTCACCGTAAGCGTATATACCTGTTGTTGCGTCTGGTCTTGCTGCTGCAAGTATTCTAAATGTGTTTGCAATAAACCACATACCTACACCAGTTATAACCCACGCAATTAAAATTGCACCAGCTGAAGCGTTTTGAGCCATATTTTGTGGAAGGTTATAAACTCCTCCACCTAGCATAGCACTTATAACAACACCTGCTAAAGCTACAACTCCTAGCTTTTTAGTGCTTCCATTATCTCCTTGACTATTATTATCAGCCATAACAATACCTCCTAAATCTTATTTGATTTTTTTAGATAATGTTATTTCTCATTACATTTAGTTAATGGTTTAAATTCCATTTCTTCTAACCATTCAGGTAATGTAGTATAATTTAAACTTCCAAAACCTGTTTCAGGTACTGCGTCTCTTGCTAAAGTTACATAAGGAGCGCAAGTTAAAGCATTACCTATTTCACCTGGTTTCATTATTGTGTATGCAAATCCAACATAAGTTCTTTCAAATAAAACATGAGAATCTCTTCCGCATTCTTCTACTGACCAAACTACTGATTTTCTATGTTCTTCTAAGAATTTTTTAAGATCCTCTTCATTATCATTTTTAGTCCAAAGCCCTGCATCTTCAATAAATAAATCTGCGCAGTGGTCTCTATCGTTTGAAAGAGAAATAGCTATAAATGACCAAACTCCGTAAGCTTCTCCGTCTTTTAAAGGTCTATCTTCTTTAGGTCTAAATGAAGTTACACTCTTATTTGCACAAATTACGTGGGCACCTGGTGCTGTTGTAAAACGTCTTTCTTTTTCTGTACCAAATAATTCTATACCTGCTTCTAATAAAGGTTTTGCATCAAATACCTTAAGTGGAGTTCCGTCAAATTGTTCCACTTCAAATAAAGGTTTTATTTCATCTTTTGCAATTGAATCATGAACTGCTAAATCATGACCCCAAACTTGTCCTGCTATACCACAAAAGGATGAAGCTGTAAGCATATTGATTTGTCCTACGTAAGCATCATTAATTTCTGCTCTATCATATGAAACTATTCCATCTAATAAAAAGTCATCAGTCTTTTTAACTGTACCTACTGACACTGTAAGAACTGATACATACCCGTTTCCGTATGCACCTGGCATACCGTATCCATCACAATACCTGTCATAAGGACTTATTGCAGTCTTATCTACCTTAGGTGCCCTTATCCTTCTTTCTTTATTAATACCAACCCCTAAAGTTCTGTTTCTTTTTTCTTCAAGATTTTTATTCATCTTAAAAACGCCTCCTCAAAATTTACAATAAAATTTGCATCTTAGAGATATAAGGTTATATCAAACTTTAACCCTTTATATTTGCTACAATCTTCTATGTCTAAGACCATTTAAAGGTATTATACACCTTTATAAAACTTCATCCATTTTTTACATTTAAAGGTTTTCTTATAAATAAGTGTTTACAAGAAGACTTACCTTCTCTTTTTTCAAAATAAGTTTAATTTATCAATTTATATAATAAAAATTTAGTAATTTTATATTTTGAAGCCTATTAATACTCTCTATTTTAAAATATCAATTTAATATTTCTTTTACAGATTTATATTATTTAAAACTAACTATTCATATTGTTAATACTTTTATATAAAAAGGCGTATGAACTTTTATTCATACGCCTAAAATCATTTTACTTTAACACAAATCTATTACTTGAACTTTATAAACTACAGTAATAATTTGACCTGGTGTCATTGTATTTAAATCAAATCCTGCTGATGGGTTATAGCTAGGATATGCTACTCCATTAATAGTAACAGAACCTATAACAAATATTGAATTACGAGGTGTAGGATCTTTAAATACTACATTAGTTGCATTGATATTTCCAATATTAACAATAGTAATTGTATAAGTTATTTCTTCTCCTATTGTTGCATACTTTTTATTAACTGCTTTTGTAACACTTAAATTTCCATAAGCTATATTAGTTGTTACTGTATTTGAAGTTGAAGTTCCTGTATAAGATGCTTCTTTAGGGTCTACTACATATTTAAAAGTAGTAATTGAATTGTTCGTTACTTTATTAGAACTTGGAACTGATGTTACTGTAACTGTAAATGTTACTATAACAACGTTACCTATTCCAATACTTCCTAAACTAAATCCTGTTATAGGACTATACGACCCTTGCGTTACTCCATTTACAGTTACACTTCCTGGATTAAATGTTACGCCAGTACTAGGGATGTCTTGGAAGAATACATTATCATCACTTACATTTCCTACGTTTGTTAAAGTAATAGTGTAAGTTAAGATATCATTTAAAGTTGCTATCTCTTTATCTACTATTTTAATTGAATTAAGCTGCCCTAGAACTACATTAGTTGTAACTAAGTTACTGCTTTGATCTTTATTTATAGTAGAGCCGTTTGGATCTATCTTATAATTAAAGTTTACGTTAGAAATGTTAGTTACATATGCAGGTATAGGAAGAGAATTTATTTTTGCAGTAAATCTAACTGTAACAGTTTGAGCTACTCCTAGATTTGAAAGTGAGAAGCCTATAGTTGGATCGTAGTTTGGATAGACTACTCCATTAATACTAACTGTTCCCCCTACAAATCCTAATTCTCCTTGTAAATTATCTGTAAAATAAAGATTTGTTAAGGTTACATTTCCTGTATTTGTTATAGTTGAAGTATAGTTAATAGTATCATTAACCCTTGCATACATCTTATCTACAGTTTTTGTATTTGTTAAAGTTCCAATATTTATATTAGTAGTTACCGTATTAGAAGTAGCTGTTATAGGATAACTTGCACCTAACGGATCTACATAATACACTCCATTTGAAACTGAATAGTTAGTAATTTGTGGAGGCGATGGAACTTGAGTTACAGTTACTT